>DASVCG010000084.1:0-8700 GCA_036381755.1 Phycisphaeraceae bacterium
CGTGTTCGAGTCGTTGACCATCACCACCGCGGAGGCCTCGCAGCCCAGCTTTGCTAGCAATGATCGCATCGCCGCCACCTTGTCCTGGGCGCAGATGACCTGCTCGAACAGGGCCGGCACCCCCCGCGCCGCCATCTGCTGCTGCGCCTCGCTGTTGCGCGTAAGCAGAAGCTGGCGCAGCCCGCGGTTGTGGCAGTCCACCAGCGCCGCCACCGCCTCCGGGTCCGCCTTGCCGTCCTTGCGCAGCAGCGTGTCGTCCCAGTCCCACACCACCCACGCCGCGCCCTCCAGCTCCGCCAGATTCCGCAGGCAGCGGTTGACGCGCAGGCCCGGCGTCAGCGTCGGCACGCGGACCGGCACCCCTTGATAAATGAACACCGCCAGCAGCGGGATGTTCACCCCCGCCAAACGCGTCAGCCCCATGGAGCCGCCCACGCGGGCGTTGACCTCCATCAGCCGCGGCTGGCCGTCGCGGTCGAGCTTGAACTGGGCGAACCAGGGCCCGGCAATCCGCAGCCGCTGGGCGATGCGCTGGGTCAGCTCGCGTAGCCCGTGCTCGTCCGTCGCCACCGAGCCCAGCGCGATGCCGCGCCCGATCCGGTCGCGCCGCCGGGGGTTGGCCACCAGCAGTCGGCCGTCCAGATCCCCCAGGCAGTCCACGGTGTACTCCGGTCCCGGCAGGTGCTCCATCACCAGCAGCCCCTTGCGCCGGGCGTAAGCCAGATCGTCCTGATCCTCGATGAGCAGGTGCCCGCGCGACCCGGCGCCCCGATCGGGCTTGGCGTACGCCGGCCAGGTCACCTGGTCGTCCCGGTCGTACAGCCGCGGGGTGGGCGCCACGCCCGCCAGTTGCTGATAGGTGGCGCGCTTGGAGCACAGCAGCCGGGCGACCTGGGCCTCCGGCGTGATGAACGTCACGCCTTCCACGCGATAATCGGCCATAGCCGCGACCAGCACGTCCATCGTGGGGAACACCATGTCCACCCGGTGCTCGCGCAGCAACGACCGCAGGTCCTGCTCGAAGCGAGGGTGGTGGAAGTCGGGGCAGCGCAGGTGCTCCGCGAGCAGGTGGCGCGAGGGGTCGGTCTCCAGGTCATAGGAGCTGCCGCCGAGGACCTGAACCTTGTTGCTCCGCGCCAGGGCCTCGATGATTTCGAGCCCCGGCTCATTGCAGGAGGGAAAAACCAGCACGCGCCACATCGCCGGGCCCTACCTAGTCGCTGTTCACCGCTGCGCCGCAGGCTTCGCGCACAGCACATGTCTCGCGGACGGCGTAGGCCGGGCGGTCCATCAGCCGCCAGTGCATCCGCGCCAGGTACTCGCCGATCACGCCCAGCGCAAAAAGCTGCGCGCCGGAGAAGATGGAGATGATCGAGGCCAGGAACGGGAAGCCGGGCACCGATCCGCCGGCCCGAAAGTATTGGACGACCACGTACAGCAGCGCCGCGACGCCGAAGAGCGTCAGCCCGAAGCCGATCCAACTGGCCAGTTGCAGCGGCACGGTGCTGAAGCCGGTGATCATGGTGAAGGCCAGGCTCGCCAGCCGCCGCAGATTGTAGTTGCTGCGCCCTTGCCGCCGCTCGTCGTGCTCGACCCGCACCACGCCGAACCGGGTCGTGCCCCACGACAGCAGCACGTCGATCGACACCGCCGGGCTGCGGAATGAAGCGAACGCCTCGCGCACCGGCGTGCGGATCGCGCGAAAAGCGCTGACGTGCCGGGCGGCCGGCGTGCCCATCGCCAGGCGCACCGCCTGCCTCACCATCCACGAGCCCAGGTTCCGCATCAGGCCGTGCTGCCTGCGCGCCGGGCTGCCGTAGATCACATCGCAGCCGGCCTCCAGCCGCTCCAGCAGCTTGGGGATCTCGCGCGGCGGGTTCTGGCCGTCGTCGTCCATCGTCACGATCACCTCGTGCCGTGCTGCGCGGATGCCGCACAACAGCGCGTTGTGCTGGCCGAAGTTCCGCATGAGGCAGATGCCCCGCACGAAGGCGTGCCGCTGGCACAACTGCTGAATCACCGACCAGCTCCGGTCCTGGCTGCCGTCGTTGACCAGCACCACCTCGAACGGCCGATCTAGCGCCGAGAGAACCCGCTCCAGATCATCGACCAGGCCGCCCAGGCTGTCGGCGCTGTTGTAGACCGGCACGACCACGGACACGCCAGGCAGCATCATCGACCGCTGTGCGTCCATGACCACTCATCCCCGTTGCAGCATCGCCATGGCGTCCACGCCCGCTCCCAGACGGTTGACGCCAAGAAGGGAGCCAGGAAGGGCGCTCAGCGGCGTCAGAGCAATGGGCTCAGCCACCCCAGCGTCCCCTGGAAGGGGCGAGGGTAGACCAACCCGCGAAGGGTGTCAATACGTAGGCATGACCGATCAACCCCCGTTTGGGAATCGACCCGAACACGAGGCCCGCCCCCCCGGCCTTGGCAGCGTCGCGCCGGCGCATCGACACCCCCAGAGCAAGCCGAGCAGATAGGGATTTGACAGGTCAGCTTGGGGCACTCATGCTGTCCGCTCAGGAGCTTTCGCGCCATGAATCCCCCAACGCCTTATCTGAAGATCAACGCCCAGCGGGTTCGGCGGAACATCGAGAAGCTGGCCGCCTACGCCGCCCAACACAACCTCGGCATCCGCCCGCACACCAAGACGCATAAGTCCAGACGCGTCGCCCAGATGCAACTGGAAGCCGGGGCCGTCGGCCTCACCTGCGCCAAGGTGGGCGAGGTGGAGACGATCAGCGGGCCCGGCGAGGATGTGCTGCTGGCGTACCCCGCGGTCGATCCGGCGCGGTGCCAGCGGCTGGCCAAGCTCGCGGGCGACCGGACGATCCGCGTCGCAATCGATTCCGTCGTCGCCGCCCAGGCGCTGGCCCAGGCGGCCCAGCAAGCCGGGACGGTCATCGGCATCCTGGTCGACCTGGACGTGGGCATGGGCCGCACCGGACTGCAGTCGCCGCGCGACACCCTGGAGCTGGCCCGGGAGGTCGACCGCCTCCGCGGCCTGCGGGTCGATGGCCTGTTCTGCTACCCCGGCTTCATCTGGCAGCCCGCAGACCAGCAGGCCGAGGCCTTCAAGCCCGTCATCGACAAGCTCGAAGAGACCGTGCAACTGTGGCGTCAGGCCGGCCTCAACGCGGGCATCGTCTCCAGCGGCTCCACGCCCACCGCCTACCAGTCGCACCTGGTGCCGCAGGTGACGGAGATCCGCCCGGGCACCTACGTCTATCAGGACATGAACGGCGTGCACGGCGGGTTCTGCTCGCTCGAGGAGTGCGCCGCCACCATCGTCTGCACCGTCGTGAGCAACGCCGTGCCCGGCCAGGTGGTGATCGACGCCGGCTCCAAGACGCTCACCAGCGACCGATGCCTGCCCGCGCCCGACAGCGGCCACGGCTATGTCCTCGAATACCCCCAGGCCCGCATCACCAGGCTCACCGAGGAGCACGGGCAGGTGGATATCCGCCAGTGCGACCGGGCGCCCAAGATCGGCGAGCGGGTGACGGTCATCCCCAACCACATCTGCCCCTGCGTCAACTTGCATGAGGCGGCCTGGTGGGAGGAGGACGGCCGGCTTCAGCCGCTGCGCATCGACGCGCGGGGGAAGCTCTCCTGAAAACAAGCACCCGGCGCGAATACGCTGGGCGTCGATCGCGGGCTGACCGCGGGTGGGGTTGAAAGAGCCTATGATCGTCGATGTTCACAGCCACATCTGGCAGTACCCCCGCCACTTCGGCGACGATTTCCGCGAGCAGGCCCGACGGGCGCGGGCGGGCGTCGAGGTCGACCTGACCGTCCGCTGGCAGGACTACTGCGCCGGCGCGCCCCGCGATTTCCGAACCATCGTCTTCGGCGGCAAGGCCAAGCTGGCGGGCATCTGGGTCGATGACGCCTACGTGGCCCGGTACGTCGCCCGGCACCCCAAGCAGCTCATCGGCTTCCTCTCCGTCGACCCCACCCAGCCCGGCTGGTACCGCGAGCTGCGCCAGGGTCATGAGGAGCTGGGCCTTCGCGGCATCAAGCTGTTGCCGATGTACGCGGGCTTCTTCCCCGACGACCCCCGGCTGGACCCCCTGTGGCGATACGCCCAGCGGAACCGGCTGCCCGTGCTGCTCCACACCGGGACCACCTTCATCAAGCAGGCCCCCCTGGAATGCACGCTGCCGCGCCACCTGGACGCCGTGGCCACGCGATACCCCGACCTGCCCATCGTGCTGGCTCACCTGGGCCACCCCTACGAGGGCGAGTGCGTCGTGGTGATCCGCAAGCACCCCAACGTCTACGCCGACATCAGCGCGCTGTACTACCGGCCGCTCCAGCTTTACCGCAGCCTCATGCTTGTGCAGGAGTATGGGGTATGGGATAAGCTGCTGTTCGGGACCGATTACCCCTTCACCACCGTCAACTCGACGGTGGAGGGGCTGCGCCGGCTCAACGAGCAGCTCCAGGGCAGCAACCTGCCGCGGCTCGATGAAGCAGCCATCGAGGCGCTGATCCATCGCGACGCGCTTAAGCCGCTGGGCCTTGCGTAAAGCGTCCGCCGGCTTCGGGAAGCATATGGCATGCGTGCGACCATCCCTTTGATCGACGCTCACCTGGACCTGGGCTGGTGCGCCCTGAGCTGGGACCGCGACCTCACCGAACCCGTCGAAACGATCCGCCAGCGTGAAGCGGGCATGACCGACAGCCGCGCGCGCGGCAACGCCACCGTGAGCCTGGGCGAGATGCGCCGCGGCGACGTGGGCCTGTGCCTGGGCACGCTGCTGGCCCGTGCCTGGCAGGCCGACTTCAAAGGTCAGCGGCTCCAGGGCCAGGGCGCCGTCAACATGTTCATGCCGCCCACCCAGCGGCCCAAGGACGGCCCCAAGCGCATCGACCTGGATTACGGCCACCCGGCCATCGCCTACGCCATGGCGCATGGCCAACTGGCGTACTACCGCCTCCTGGAGGAACAGGGGCACATCCGCCTGATCCGCACGCGCCGCGAGCTGGAGGCGCACTGGCAGCAGTGGACCGGCGCAGCCGACCCCGCGGCCGATGCGCTGCCGATCGGCATGGTCCTGAGCATGGAGGGGGCCGACCCGATCCTGACGCCCGACCACGCCGCGGCCTGGTGGGAGCAGGGCTTGCGTGCCGTCGGGCCGGTCCACTACGGCGCAAGCACCTACGCCGTGGGCACCGGCGCTGACGGCCCCCTGACGCCCGCCGGCCGGGATCTGCTCAAAGCGATGGAACAGTTGGGCATGATCATGGACGTGACGCACCTGAGCGACACCAGCTTCTTCGAAGCGCTGGATCACTTCGGCGGGCCCGTGCTGGCCAGCCACCACAACTGCCGGGCCCTGGTGCCGGGCGACCGCCAGCTTAGCGACGAGCAGATCCGCCTCCTGATCCAGCGCGGCGCGGTGATCGGGGCGGCGCTGGACGCCTGGATGCTCTACCCCGGCTGGCAGTTGGGCCAATCCAGCCCGGAGGAGGCGGGCCTGGGCCTGGAGGCGGTGGTCGATCATATCGACCACGTCTGCCAACTGGCCGGCAACACGCAGCACAGCGCCATCGGCAGCGACCTGGACGGCGGGTTCGGCTCCGAGCAGACCCCCCGCGACCTGGCCACCATCGCCGACCTCCAGAAGCTCGCCTCCCTCCTGGAAAAGCGCGGCTACACCGCCCAGGACGTTCAGCGGATCTTCCACGGCAACTGGCTGGACCTGCTTGGCCGATGCCTGCCGGCTTGATGGAGGCCCGACGCCGCAGCAGGCCCCAGCCCCGCCGCGAGGGAAACACTTAACGCTTACAGAAGGATTAACCGCCCATGCGACCTAGCCGAGTCAAAGCCAAGCTCAGCCGCGACGAGCCGGTGCTGGTCACCGCGCTGCACTTTATCGACCCGTCGTTGTACGAGATGGCGAGCCTGATGGGCTTCGACGCCATCTGGATGGACATGGAGCACCACGGCTACAGCCTGGAGACCGCGAACAACCTGATGCGGGCGGCGCGCGTGGGTACCGCGGACATCCTCGCCCGCCCCGCCAAGGGCGAGTTCATGCGCATGGGGCGGATGCTCGAAGCCGGGGCCCAGGGCATCATGTACCCCCGCTGCTCCAGCGCCCAGGAGGCCGCGGAGGTGGTCAAGTGGGCCAAGTTCGCCCCGCTGGGCCGGCGCGGCTTCGACGGCGGCAACCCGGACATGCCCTACTGCGCCATGGACATGGCCCAGTACACCCGCCAGGCCAACGAGCAGACCTTCATCGTCATCCAGCTCGAGGAGCCCGAGGCCATCGACCAGGCCGACCAGATCGCCCAGGTCGAAGGCGTGGACATCCTCATGCTGGGGCCGGCGGACTTCTCGGTGCTCAGCGGCATCCCGGGCCAGTTCGACCATGAGCTGGTCGAGCAGGCCACGCGGAAAATCGCCGCCGCCGCCCGCAAGGCCGGCAAGCATTGGGGCCGGCCCGCCGCCAGCCCCCAGGACGCCGCCCGATTCCTCGACATGGGCGCACGCCTGATCTGCCACGGCGGGGACATCGTCATCCTCAAACGCGGCCTGGAGCAGATCCAGGAGCAATTCGCAGCCCTGGGCTTCTCCTTCGACAACCGCCTCTCGTCCCAGACGGCCGCCTACCTGGCACGGTAAAAACAGAGCATGAGCAGCAAGCGACACCGAGTCCTGATCGTAGGCGTAGGCTCCATCGGCGAACGCCACCTGCGCTGCTTCCTGAGCACCCAACGCACCCATGTGAGCCTGTGTGAAGTCAACGAGTCCCTGCGCGACCGCGTGGCCCAGCGCTACGGCATCGCCCAGACTTACGCCGACATCGACCAGGTGCCCCCCGACGCCTGCGACGCCGCGGTGATCTGCGCCCCGGCCCCCATGCACGTGCCCCTGGCGACTCAACTGGCCGGCCGCCGCGTCCACCTGCTGATCGAAAAACCCCTCAGCACCACCCTTGACGGCCTGGAGGATCTCAAGCAGCTCATCCAGCAGAAAGGGCTGGTCGCCGCGGTGGCCTACAACCTCCGCGCTCACCCGGTCCTGGCGGATGTCAAGCGCGTCCTGGACGAGGGACGCTTCGGCCGACCGCTCCAGATCGTCTGCGTCAGCGGTCAGCACTTCCCCACCTATCGCCCGGCCTATCGCCAGATCTACTACAAAGACCGCAAGACCGGCGGCGGGGCGATCCAGGACGCCCTGACCCACATGCTCAATGCCGGTGAGTGGCTCGTGGGGCCCATCGACCGCCTCCTGGCCGACGCCGCCCACCTCAAGCTCGAAGGCGTGACCGTCGAGGACACCGTCCACCTCATCGCCAGGCACGGCAGCGTCATGGGCAGCTACAGCCTCAACCAGCACCAGGCCCCCAACGAGGCCGTCATCACCATCGTGTGCGAGCGGGGCACCTGCCGCGCGGAGCTGGCGCCCAACCCCCGTTGGTGCTGGGCCAGCGAGCCGGGCGGGCCCTGGCAGCCCGGCGGCGCCTTCACTTTCGAACGCGACACCCTCTACATCGACCAGGCCCACGCCTTCCTCGACGCCATCGAGGGCAAGGGTCAGCCGCTGTGCACGCTGGCCCAGGGCGAGCAGACGCTGCGCGTCAACCTGGCGGCTCTGCGGTCGGCAGACGACACGGACAAATTCCTCAAGATCTAGCATGCAGGAGTCTTGCGCGATGACTCAGCCGGAGCCCACGGTGCAATCGCTGTTCGACCTCACCGGCAAGACCGCCCTCATCAGCGGGGCCACGGGGTTCCTGGGCGGCGCGCTGGCCCGCGCGCTGGCTGAAGCAGGCGCCTCCGTCGTGGCCTCCAGCCGTGACCGCGACCGCGCCCAGCAGGTGGCCGACAGCCTGCCGCGCCCCACCGGCGCACAGCACCACGCTGTAAAGCTGGATCACATGGACCCCGACTCCGCCCAGCAGGGCTTCCGCGACGCGGTGGATGCCGCTGGCAAGCTCGACATCCTCGTCAACAACGGCAACGAAGCCGTCGCCAAGGACCTGACCAACGTCACCCCCCAGGAGTTCGCCCGACACATGTGCAACGCGGTGGGCTACTTCCAACTGGCCCGCCTGCTGCGTGATCACGTCGTTCAGCGGCAAGCGCCCGGCGCGGTGGTCATGCTCGGCTCCATGTACGGCGTGGTCGGCTCCTACCCCGACGCCTACGAGGGCATCACCTGCGCCAGCCCCGTGGCCTACCACGCCCTCAAGGGCGGCATCGTGCACATGACGCGACACCTGGCGGTGTATTGGGCCAGGGACGGCGTGCGGGTGAACTGCCTGAGCCCCGGGCCGTTCCCCCCACCCACGGTCAACCGCCAGATGGTCGAGCGGCTTATCACCAAAAGCCCCATGCGCCGCATGGGCCAGCCCCACGAGCTTAAAGGCGCGCTGCTGCTCCTGGTGAGCGACGCGGGCAGCTACATCACCGGGCAGAACCTCCTGGTCGATGGCGGCTGGACGGCATGGTGAAAAGTAGGGGGCAGGGGCAGACGGCAGGGGGCAGTCCCCGGAAGGGGCAGGCGCAGACAAACCGACAAGATAGATCAATCACAGAGACACAAAGTAAAGATAAAGACGGATTAGGGTAGGGGGTTGAGAGTTAGAGATTGAAGATTTCTGGGGATTCCTAAGAGCCCGCCCCCAACGGGGGCGCGGCTGGGGTTGCATCAAAAGGCTGGGCTACATCAAAAGGTGGGGG
>DASVCG010000085.1:0-4776 GCA_036381755.1 Phycisphaeraceae bacterium
CCGCTGCTGGCGCTCCTGCGACCCGCCCAGCACCAGCGGCCGAAGCCTCACTCCGCTGCGCACGTACAATGCGCCGATCCCCTTGGGGCCGTGGAACTTATGTCCGGAGAGGGACAGCAGATCCACCCCCGCGGCCTTCACGTCCACGGGGATTTTGCCCACCACCTGAACAGCGTCCACGTGGAGCAGGATTTTCACCCGCTGACCGGCCTGCTGGGCCGATGCGCGGGCCTGCCGCACCTCCTGGGCGATCCGCTGGATCGGCTGGATCACGCCGGTTTCGTTGTTGGCCCACTGGATGCTCAGCAGGATGACCCGCCCGTCCTGGATGTGGCGATCCACCGCCGCAGCGACCGTGGCTGGGTCGATCCACCCCCCCGGCTGGGGCGCGATGTGATCAACGATCACCCCGCGGGCCTCCAGCTCCTGGGCCGGCTCGCGCACCGCGGAATGCTCGATCGTTGTGGTGATCAGAACAGCGTTCACCGGCGAGGGTGCCGGGCCTGCTGCGGGCGGCGGAGAGGCGTCATCGCGATGTTCCGTCGGCCGGGCGCGCGGGGCGTAGACCGGCCCCAGCACGCCGTGCAGCGCCAGGTTGTTGGACTCGGTGCCCCCCGAGGTGAACAGGATTTCGCGGGGCTTGGCGCCCAGGAGAGCTGCGACGCTGGCCCGGGCCAGCTCCACCCGCTGACGCACCATCTGGCCGAAGCGATGCACGCTCGATGGGTTGGCCCAGAGCGTCTGAAGCATCTCGTTCACCGCCTCGACGACCTGCGGCGCCGGCTGCGTGGTGGCGTTGTTGTCCAGGTAAATCCACTCCATCCGCCTCCATTGTAGGAAACCGCGGGCGGATCGAGGCCCGTGCCGGGGGCAATCGGGGCCGAAAATGCGCTTTTCCCGCCAGTTGCGGCGCTCCAGGGGGCGTATCCGGCGCATATGGCTTGAATAGGGCGAGGGTGAAGCGGCCCGGCAGCGGTACAATCCCGCCATGCCCGGCCCGGCGATCCGCACCGACATCGTGGAGGTGTACGTCTTCCGCCGCCCGCTGCACCGCCCGCGGGGTGAAGTGCGGTTCCTCCAGCTTCGCCGGGCGGTGCAGGCAACGCTGCCCCAGACCTGGCAGCCCGTGATGGGCCACGTGGAGGCCGGCGAGACCGCGGCCCAGGCCGCCCTGCGCGAGCTGCGCGAGGAGACCGGCTACTGCGTCGAGCGCGGGCTGATGGGCCTGTGGCAGTTGGAGACGCCCAGCGTCTATTTTCTGCATCGCCAGGAGAGCGTGATGATCAGCCCGTGCTTCGCGGCCCAGGTGGACCCCGCGGTGGAGCCGGTGCTGGACGCCTCGCACGACGCGGCCCGCTGGGTGGAGCGGGCGATGGCGGACCGGGCGTTTCTCTGGCCGGGCCAGCGCGCCGCGGTGACGCAGATCGTCCGCGACCTTTTAGAGCCGGGCTCGCGGGTCGAGCCGATCCTCCGCATCGACCTGGCTACACTGCGGTAAGCCCCGCGTCGGCCGGCCGGTTCGCTATTTGCTTGAGATGCTCATTCAACGGTTCGCGGGCAAGCCGCTATCATATTCGACTTTCCCCGCGAGGCAGACGGCGATGGATTTCTTCGAGTACCGCGACGGGCAGCTTTACTGCGAAGGGGTTTCGGTGGACGACCTGGCCCAGCGCGTGGGCACGCCGCTGTACCTCTATTCGCGCCAAACGCTGGAGCACCACTACGACGCCATCGTGCAGGCGTTTGCGGAGCTGGACCCGGTCATCTGCTATTCGATCAAGAGCTGCGGCAACGTGCACATCTGCCGGCTGCTGGCGCAGCGCGGGGCGGGGATGGACGTGGTCTCAGGCGGCGAGCTTTACCGCGCCCAGCAGGCCGGGGCGGACATGAGCAAGGTGGTCTACGCCGGCGTGGGCAAGACCGACGACGAAATCGAGCAGGCCATCCGTGCGGGCATCGGCTGGTTCAACATCGAGTCGGAGGCCGAGTTCGAGAACATCGCCGCCATCGCCCGCAGGCTGGGCCAGACCGCCCGGGGCGCTTTGCGCATCAACCCCGACGTGGACCCCAAGACCCACGCCAAGACCACCACCGGCAAGAAGGAGACCAAGTTCGGCGTGGATTTGGAACGCGCCCGCAGGTTCTTCCAGACCTACGGCCGGGACTCGCACCTGCGCTTGAACGCTCTGCACCTGCACATCGGCTCGCCCATCTACAGCGCTGAGCCCTACGTCCAGGCGATCCAGAAGGCCCTTTGCCTCATCGAAGAGCTTGAAGCGCAGGGCTACGCCATCGAGGCGATCGACATCGGCGGGGGGTACGGCGCTGACTACGAGGCCCAGCAGACCCCCACCTACGCCGACTACGCCCAAGAGATCGTGCCCCTCCTGCGCGGCTTCAAGCAGCGCGGCGGGACGGTCATCCTGGAGCCGGGCCGCACCATCGTCGCCAACGCCGGCGCCCTGGTGACGCGCGTGCAGTACGTCAAACAGGGCGGCGGCAAGAAGTTCGTCATCGTCGACAGCGGCATGCACCACCTGATCCGCCCCACGCTGTACGACTCGTTCCACTTCATCTGGCCCACGCGGGTCAAGCCCGAGCACGTGCCCCCGCAGCGGTTGCGCGAGATGAGCCTGCCGGGCCTGGAGCGGTGCGACGTGGTGGGGCCGATCTGCGAAAGCGGGGATTACCTGGCCCAGGGCCGCGCCCTGCCGCCCGTGCAGCGCGGCGATTTGCTGTGCGTGTTCACCGCGGGGGCCTACGGGATGGTCATGGCCAGCAACTACAACGCCATGCCCCGCCCCCCCGAGGTGCTGGTGGAGGGCCGTAGGGCGAGATTGATCCGCCGGCGGGAAACCTACGAGGACCTGATCGCGCTGGAGCGGCAGCCGCAGTCGGTTTAAGGTAACATCTCGTCGACTAGGGAGGCCGGGGGCGCACTCGCCTGCCTGCTCCGGGACGACGTTGGGCCCGTGCCGGCCTCGGGCAGAGAGGTCATGGCGCATCTGGAAATCCATCAACCCGGCGGCGCCCGCCGCTTCCCTCTGGGCCAGGACAAGGTCACCATTGGCCGGCATTCCCAGAATGCCCTTTGCCTGGACGACCCCCAGGTCAGCCGCGTCCATTGCCAGATCGAGCCGACCCCCGAGGGCTACGTCCTGCGCGACCTGAACTCCCGCAACGGCACCAGCGTCAACCAGCAGCGGGTGAGCGAGGTGGTCACGCTCCGCCCGGGCGACGTGATCACGGTGGGCAGCACGCGGATCCAGTTCGTGGACGGCCCGCCGGCCATCGCCCAGGCCATCCCCGTCCAGGCCAAGGCAGACCCCGCCCCTGCCCCCATTGCCCGGGCCATCCCCGTCACCACGCCCGTCCAGGAGGAGGAGCCCGCTTCCATTGATGTGAGCCTGGGCGACCCCTTCGATCTGCACCGGGAGGAGGATCAGCCTCCGCTGATGACCACCCGCAGCGACTTCGCCTCCGGCGAGCTGGCGTCCCTGGCCAAGGTCGGCCGGGACGTGCCCTACGACGACAGCCGCGTGGCCCTGATCAACGGCCGGGGCAACGTGGTGCACGCAGCCAACCGCGGCGACGAGGCCACCGCCCAGACCATCCGCGTCCTGCGCCTCCTGATCCTGGCCTGCATCCGCACCGGTGCTTCCGACCTTCACCTGGAGCCCAAGCAGGACCGCGGCACCGTCCGCATGCGCGTCGACGGCACGATGGTCGAGGCTGCGCAGTTGCCCGCGGAGCTTTCCAAGCGGCTCCAGAGCCTGGTGAAGGTGCTCGGCGACATCGACATCGCCAAAAAGTCGATGGTCCAGGAGGGGCACTTCTCCGCGCAGACGCCCGATCGGCGGATCGACTACCGCGTCAGCTTCACCCCCGCGATGTTCGGCCAGAAGCTGGTCATCCGCGTGCTGGACCCGCGGAACTCGCCCCAGAACCTGCGCGACCTGGGCCTGCCGCCCTGGATGCACAACCAGATCCGCAGCATCTCCCGCCAGGACGCGGGCATGCTGCTGGTGTGCGGGCCCACCGGCAGCGGCAAGACCACCACGCTCTACGCCGTGCTGCGCCAGATCGACGCCAAGCAGCGCAACGTCATCACCATCGAGGACCCGGTCGAGTACGAGCTGCCCGGCGCGACGCAGATCCCGGTGGACGAGCAGCAGGGCAACACCTTCCACAGCCTGCTGCGCTCGTGCCTGAGGCAGGACCCGGACGTGATCGTGGTAGGCGAGATCCGCGACAAGGAAACCGCCACCACCGCCATGCAGGCCGCCACCACCGGCCACCTGGTGATGTCCACCGTCCACGCCAAGGACACGCTGGGCACCATCTTCCGCCTGCTGGACCTGGGCGTGGAGCCGTACCTGGTGGCCTCCACGCTCAACCTGGTGCTGGCCCAGCGGTTAGCGAGGCAGCTTTGCCCGCACTGCAAGGTGGGCAAGAAGCCCACGCCCAGCCAGACGCTGCGCCTGGGCCGCTCGGTCACGGGCGTCAGCGAGATCTACTTCCCCGCCGGCTGCCCGCGGTGCTTCGGCACCGGCTACAGCGGCAGGCAGGCCGTCTTCGAGCTGCTCAGCGCCACCGACGAGCTGCGCGACGTCATCATCAAGTCGCCCAACATCGGCGCCATGAAGAAGGCCATCGAGATGACCATGTTCACCAGCCTGCGCGACAACGGCATGGACCTGGTCCTCAAGGGCCTGACCTCCATCGACGAGATCGACCGCGTCATCGGCATGGAGTGATCCTGGCGTGATGGGGATC
>DASVCG010000086.1:0-10424 GCA_036381755.1 Phycisphaeraceae bacterium
CCTGCCCCCTGCCCCCTGCCGTCTGCCCCCTACCCCCTCTTCAAGGGATGCCGCGGACGATGGCCGGGCCGGCCAGGCGTGTCAGCCACACCGGCAGGCGTTTCCAGGTCTGGATCTTCCGCTGGTAGCGCGGCTGATCGGGGCGAAGAATCGCCGCCTCGCCGCAGCGCAGGTGGTATTGCCAGACCGTTGGCCGGGGCTGAGCGCCCCACTGCTTCTTGAAGCGGTAGGTGCCCGAATCCTGGCTGGAGCGGCCAAAATCAAACGCCCTGCTGCCGCGCTCAATCGCCCGCACCAGCAACTGGTGATACATCCACATGTTCGCGTTGGTGGCGTTGAGGCGGCGCAAGCTGCTGGCGGAGGGCACCTGCGTCAAGCCACCCGCAAGCTCCGGCTGATGCACCAAAAGCGCCCCCGCCGCCGGCTGGCCTTGATATTCCACCACCGCCAGCTCCGCCTGGCCGGTAAAGAGCGTCAAAATCGAAGCAAACAGCCTCCGCGGGTACACCGGCGTGCCCAGGTCGCGCATGTTCACCGCCAGGACGTGATAAAACGCATCGAGCAGTTCCACGCCGCCCCAGCGGATCGTCAGCCCCGCCTTCTCGCCCTTGCGCACCTGGTTGCGCACCTTGGCGTCGAACCCTCGCCACAGCGTCTCCGCATCGCTGGGCAATTCCAGCACCATGCGCACCTTGTCCGCCCGCTGGTGGGCCAGCGCCGGGTGCGTCAGGAGATACTCGTGATGGCGCAGCTCCAGGTAGCGCACGCGGTGCTGATGAGCCAACTCCACCGCCCGCTCCAGGATCGCCTGGGCAGCAGCGTCATCCTCCGCTGCGACGCCGGCACGGTTGAGGTAAGGCAAGCTCACAAGGAACCGCCCGAACAGCCTGCTTTGCACCAGCGCCAGGGGCAGGCAGCCGCGCACGGGCCCGCTTGATGAACCGCGCGCCACCACCAGCAGCGGTTGATGCCTCAGCGACTGCCTGAGCACGATCAACCAGCGCGGGTCGTGCTCAGCACAAGCGCCCCGATCCGCAGGCAGATGCGCGATGAACTCGCGTACTTCTTCCTGCACGCGCGGGTCGATCTGATCAAGAACCTGGATCATGCTCAGGATGCTCACGCCGCCCGGTGGGATGCCGCAGCGCTCCCAAGCGGCTGGGCCGGCACGCCCCCCACCTTCAAGCCATTGGGCACGGGCTTGACCACCACCGCGCCAGCACCGACGACAGCGTCAGCGCCCACGTCCGCCATGATCACCGCGCCAGCACCAACCCACGTGCTGCGCCCGATCCGCACGCGGTTGAACGCTGGCGATTCGCCGCGCTGATCGCTGTGCTGATGCCGGCCCGAGAGCACCTGCACGCCGTCCGCCAGGAGCACATCGTCCTCCAGATGCGCCCAGCCGATGCCGCAGAATCGGCCGATGTAGACGCGGTCCCCGATCACCGCTTCGGGCTTGCTCAGCACGCTCATGAAGCCAAAGTGCACGTCACGCCCCACGTGCGCCGCAGTGCATCGGTAAAACGCCTGACGGGCGTACAGCCCCAGCACGCCGGGGATCTTCGCCACCGATTCGCCCGCCAGGCTGAACGCCCGCTGACGCCCCAGCCACGGCCGCAGCAGCGCGTAAGAAGCCAAATGAGGCAGCGCTCGCACGAGGCCGATCCAACCCATCAACCGCTTCATGGCTTGCCGCATGGCGTCAGTCCCCTCTTTCCTGATCCACGAGATCCGCGAGCACCGCTTCAAGCTGCTGGGCCTTGGCGGCCCAGGATTCGCTGGACAATCGCGTTCGAGCGCGGGCCTGCGAAGCGGGCAAGCCCGTGTCAGCACGCTCCAGGGCGATCCGCACAAAATCGTCCGCGCTATCAGCCAGGTCGGCAGCGTCGGCCCAGGAGCGCGCTGCGGGCAGGTCGCGCACCACCGCGGGCTTGCCCGTGGCCAGGTATTCCTTGAGCTTCAGCGGCTGCATCGCGCGCGTCACGGGCAGGTCGGCGTAGGGCATCACCAGCACGTCGGCCCCCGCGGCCAATGTCGGGAGCATCTCATACGCCACCGGGCCGGGCATTTGGACTGCTGGAAGCTGCGCCAGTACCGGGTCGGGTTGCTGCTGGGGGCCCACCAGGACCAGCGTGCCGCCGGCTTGGGCAAGCGACCGGCACCAGGCGGTGTCGAGCCTGCGGTCGATCAGGCCCCAGAACAGGAAGATCGGCCGGGCCAGGTTATGCCACCACGCGGGCGGAGCGGATCGCGGCGTTTGCCAGTGGTCCAGGTCGATGCCGTGGGTGAGAAGCGACGCGGGCCGGCCTATCGCGGCCAGATGGTCCTGGAGCACCTCGGACACCGCCACCGCTGCGTCCACGCGCTCGACCAGCTCGCGCTCCATCTGTCGCATCACCTGCCCGTCGAGGCCGGGCCAGACGGCCCAGTCGTCCACGCAGTAATAGACCCAGCGGTCCACGTTCAGCCGGCCCACCAGATCAGCGGTCAGGGGCAGCGTGGTCAGGGCGATGCGCGGGGCGGAGCCGCTGCTGCGGGCCAGGTGAGGCGCCAGGCAGCGCTCGATCGCCCAGGCGTTGAGCCGGCGCTGCCAGCCGGTGCGGAAGCCGGGGTACATCCACGGGCTGACGACGCCAAGGCCCTGGGGCAAGGAGCGGTCCGCTGCGGGGCGGGCGTCACGGTCGGGGCGGAGCCACTGGCCGAGTCGGCGGGCGGCGCGGGCCAGGTCGGCCCGGTCCAGCCGCATGGGGCGCGTGCCGATCGTGTTGACCCACAAGGTCGGATAACGTGGCAGCAGTCGGCGGACCAGGTGCTGACAACTGGAGGGATGCCGCCCCCAATCGTCCGCAAAGACGATCAGCCGGGCTGCGGGGGCCAAGGGAACCGCGGAAACCGCCTCTGCTGCGGCCAGCCCGCCACGCCGTGGGGCAGCGGCCAGCGCCGGCACAAGATCGCAGGCGGGGGCGGTTGGCTTCATCGCGGCTTTCCCCTAAGATTCCCCTTGAATAAGAGGATGTTCACAGGATCGGCCCTCGGGACCGATCTTCTTGACTGACCGGAGCAGGAAAGGCCCATGGGTCTGGAAACCGCCATCCCCGTTGAGGGCGTGCTGACGACGCAACTCCAGAAAGTGATCAACTGGGCCCGGCGCAGCGCCGTTTGGCCGATGCCCTTCGCTACCGCCTGCTGCGGCATCGAGCTGATGGCCACCGCCTCCAGCCGATACGACCTGGCCCGCTTCGGCGCGGAGGTGATGCGCTTCAGCCCGCGCCAGGCCGACCTGATGATCGTCGCCGGCCGCGTCGCGGTGAAAATGCTCCCCGTCCTCCAGCGCATCTACCAGCAGATGACCGAGCCCAAGTGGGTCATCTCCATGGGCGCTTGCGCCTCCACCGGCGGGGTGTTCGACACCTACGCCGTCGTCCAGGGCGTCGACCAGTTCATCCCCGTGGATGTCTACGTCCCCGGCTGCCCGCCCCGGCCCGAAACCCTCATCGAGGGCATCATGGCCATCCAGCGGATCATCGACCAGGACCGCATCCCCCCCCGCGGGCCCGACGGCAAGCGCATCCCGCTCCAGATCGCCATCCCTCCCACCCACCGCGTCCGACCCCAGCCCGTGCCCGTGACCGTGGGGCAAACCTGACCGTCCCCCCTCCCGCGGCGCAGCGGGCACTATTGCTGATATGCTTCGCGATTGCTGGTACGCTTCGCGTCGGCGTTTTCACGCGCGCCCCGCTTGAGGCGGCTGAACACTGAAACGCCCAGCAGGAGCCCCTTTCATGCAGCTTGATGGCGCCACCACCATCGTCACCGGGGCCGGCAGCGGCATCGGCCGTGCGCTGGCGCTCGAATTCGCCCGTCACGGCAGCCGCGTCGTCTGCGCCGGCCGACGCGAGGACCGCCTCCGCGCCACCGTCGAGGCCATCGAAGCCGATGGCGGCCAGGCCCTGGCCGTCCCCACCGACGTGACCGACGCCGCCCAGACCAAGCGCCTTGCTGCGCAGGCGATCGATCATTTCGGGTCGATCGACGTGCTCTTCAACAACGCCGGCAGCTTTCAGGCCCTGGGGCCCATCTGGCAGGTCGACCCCGACGCCTGGTGGCAGGACGTGACCGTCAACCTCCGCGGGCCCATGCTCTGCGCCCGGGCGGTCCTGGCCCACATGCTCCAGGCCGACCGCGGGATCATCATCAACATGAACGGGGGTAACCAGATCCCCGGCGGCACGGGCTATTCCTGCTCCAAGGTCGCCCTCCAACGCTTCACCGAGCTATTGGCCAAGGAGCTTCAGCGCCAGGGCAGCAACGTGATGGTCTTTGGCATGGGTCCGGGCCTGGTCCGCACCGAGATGACCGAGCTTCAGGCCCAGACCGAGGCCGGCCGATATTGGATCCCCTCCACCGCGGAGTCCTTCGAGCAGGGCCACACCCGCCCGCCTGAGATGTGCGCTCAAAAGACCATCGAGCTGATCCAGATCGCCCGCCCCGCCCTCAGCGGCCGAAGCTTCGGCGTCGGCACCGACTTCCAGCAGGTCCTCGCTGAGCTTTGAGCCAGCAGAAAAGACACGCCGACCAGACCGCCCAGACACAGAAGCGCAGAGCAAAAAGGAATTTGCGATTTCTGACGGGCGACGGGCCGCCCCCCGGCCCCGCTCTTGAGCCTCTCCTTGGCCCGCCTCTGTGGTAAGCTTTTTTCTTTTCCGAAACCGCGGAGTGAATCCGCCTTGTCGAGCCGCACCCGATCGCTGGCGGTCTGTCTGGGGGGCTACGTGCTGCTGATGGGCGGCGCGGTGCTGGCCCTGGGATTAAGCCGACCTTACCCCGGCGATGAGGTCCGGTTCATCCAGACCGCCCGCCAGTTTGCTGAGCAGCCGAGCCCGGGCCTGCTGCGTCATTACGAGGAGATGTCCACACCGCTGCCGTTCGCGGCGTATGGCGTGTGGGGCAGCATGGTCGGGTGGGACCTGGCCCCGATGCGGATGGGGGCGCTGCTGATCGGCCTGGCTGCGGCGGTGGCGCTGCACGCGTTCCTGTTCGACCGCCTGGGCTCGCTGCGGGCGGTGGCGCCGCTGTTCGGGCTGGTGGTGATCAACCCCTACTGGGTGACGCTGAGCCTGTTCGTCTACACGGACATGCCGGCGATTTTCTTTGCGCTATTGGCCCTGATCGCTGCGGGCCGGCAAAGGCCGGTGCTGCTGGCTTTGGCGCTGGCTGGGGCGCTATTGTGCCGGCAATACCTGATCTTTCTAAATCTGGCGATGGGCGCGTTTTACCTCTTGCGATCATTGCAGCAGAGGCAGCGGGGCGACGTGGCGATGCTGGCCGCGGTCGTCGCTGGGGGCCTGCCGCTGGCGGCGCTGGTGATCTACTGGGGCGGCCTGACGCCCATCAACCAGATGCGGCATCTTTACCTGCCTGACGCCTTTGGCTACAGCCTCCCCACGCTGCTGCTCTATCTGGCGCAGGGGTCGATTTACCTTCTGCCGCTGGTGGTGTGGCTAGCGCCCCGCCTCTACCGGGACAAGCGCATCATCGCCCTGGCTGTGGTGCTGTCGCTGGCGTATGGATTGTGGCCCATTGAGCCGTCCCCCTCCGCCATCGAGGCCGGCTACGCGACCGTGGGCCTGTTCCACCGCGCGGTGCGGCTGGTCACCGGCGGGGGACTCGTCGAGCACCTGATCTTCTACACCGCCCTCCTGGCAGCCATGCCCCTGTGGCTTCTCCTGAGCCGCGACCTGCTTGGGCGGCTCAGGCGGGGCGTGCTGGATGATCAACTGCTTCTGGAGTTGGTGGCAGCGGCGTTCCTCGCGGTGATGCCCTTGTCTTATCTGCGGTGGGAAAAATATTTTCTGCCCCTGCTGCCGGTCATGGCGGTGCTGCTGTGGCGGCAAGGGGTTGAGCGGGCGCAGCCTGCGGGTCGTGGTGGTTGATTCAGCGTTGATTCAGAAGGGAAAATGCGGCCGAGAGGAGTCGAACCTCCACGGGGTGTTTAGCCCCACCAGGCCCTCAACCTGGCGCGTCTGCCAATTCCGCCACGGCCGCAGCGGGTGGGAAGCCCGGTGCTCGATGAGCCGGGCCGCCCGGCTGAGAGTATAGGCATCGCGGTCGGCTTGTCGAGCGGGTGCGGTGCATCCCCACGGCGCCCAATCAGGCCGCGGTTGGGCGGACGCAGCCGCTGGGGGCCGATGGCCGGTCTTGGGGGGCGTGGGTCCGGGGGCGGGGCCCATGAACCGTGGCAAGCGGGCCTGGAAATCGCTACATTGCCCGCCTTGTCGGCTGCGAAAGCGGCCTGGGCGTAAGGAAGGACGGGGCCCGATCATGGGCATCAAGGTATGCAAGTTCGGCGGCACGTCGCTGGCGGATGCGGGGCAGATCGAGAAGGTCCGCAGAATCGTCCGCGATGATCCGGAGCGTCGCTACGTGGTGCCCTCAGCACCGGGCAAGCGGCATAAGGACGATCAGAAGATCACCGACCTGCTTTACCTGTGCCACGAGCACGCCCGCCAGGGTCTGCCCTTCGACGACGTGTTCGAGCTGATCGCCAACCGCTATCGGCAGATCGTCCGCGACCTGGCGCTGAAGCTGGACCTGGAGCCGCACCTGGCGCAGGTCAAGCAGACGATCGCGGGCGTGGTGCGTGACGGCGGCCAGCCCGACTACGCCGCCAGCCGGGGCGAATACCTCAACGGCCTGATCATCGCGGAAGCGCTGGGCTACCCCTTCGTCGACGCGGCGGAGGTGGTGTTCTTCGACCGGCGCGGCCGGCTGGAGGCGGAGCGCACCTACCAGGCGGTCCGAGAGCGGCTTTTGCCGCTTGAGCGCGCGGTCGTGCCGGGCTTCTACGGTTCTGCGCCGGACGGGTCCATCAAGACCTTCAGCCGCGGCGGCTCGGACGTCAGCGGCGCCATCGTCGCCCGCGGCGTGGGCGCGTCGGTCTACGAGAACTGGACCGACGTGTCGGGCCTGCTGATGGCCGACCCGCGCATCGTCGAAAACCCCCGCGTCATCGAGACCATCACCTACAAGGAGCTGCGCGAGCTGTCCTACATGGGCGCGACGGTCCTGCACGATGAGGCGGTGTTCCCCGTGCGCGAGGCGGGCATCCCCGTGCAGATCCGCAACACCAACGACCCCGACGCCCCCGGCACGATCATCTTCCGCGGCAACAGCGCCATCCCCACCGTCCCGGGCACGATCTCGGGCATCGCCGGCCGCAAGGATTTCACCATCATCGCCATCGAGAAGGCGATGATGAACCACGAGCTGGGCTTCGGCCGCAGGGTGCTCACCGTCCTGGAGGCCAACGGCGTCAGCTTCGAGCACATGCCCTCGGGCATCGACACGCTGAGCCTGGTCATCGCCACCGCTGAGCTCAACGGCAAGCTGGAGAAGGTGGTGGAGGAGATCCGCCAGGAGTGCCGACCCGATTCGATCGAGGTGTTCCCCAACATGGCGCTGATCGCCACGGTGGGGCGCGGCATGGCGCGCACGCGGGGCATGGCCGCCAGGCTCTTTGGCGCGCTGGCGCAGGCGGGCATCAACATCCGCATGATCGATCAGGGCTCCAGCGAGCTCAACATCATCGTGGGCGTCGAGGCAGCGGACTTCGAGGACGCGGTCCGGGCGATCTACCGGGCGTTTGTGACGTAAAACCGCCACGCCAAGGCAATCGGGAAAGCAAACGTCAGCGGACGGCTTGGGGCCCCGAACAGCGATACAATCATTCATGCCGCCTGGTGAGCGACGCAGCAGGCGTACTCGCCGTCGGCGGGAGCTTGAGCTGCGCACGCGATCTAGGGGCGCGGGAGGCATGGTTGGATGGAGCCGGACCTGGATCAGATCATGGAGCGGGCCAGCCGCGCCCTGATGCGGACGGATTACTTCACCTGCGAGGCGCTGTGTGTGGAGGCGCTGGCGCAGGCGCGTCGGTGGCGGGCCTGGCCGTATTACGCCAGGATCCTGCTGCCGCTTCAGGAGGCCCGCAGGCAAAGGCGTTTGGTTGCTGTGGCCGGCACGCTTCGGCTGGGCACCGCCAGCCTGGAGGGTTCGCCGGCATCCTGGCTGGAGCAGTTCCAGT
This sequence comes from Phycisphaeraceae bacterium, assembly GCA_036381755.1. Classification (GTDB taxonomy): domain Bacteria; phylum Planctomycetota; class Phycisphaerae; order Phycisphaerales; family Phycisphaeraceae; genus DASVCG01. The sequence continues at coordinate 8,084 of DASVCG010000086.1, forward strand.
CCGGCGCGATCGTGCTGACGCATCCCCACGGGGTGGAGGACGCGCGGGCGCTGCTGGCCCAGGCCCGCAGGCAGAGGCGCTATGTGGAGGTGCTGCTGGCGGACAGCGATGTTCAGGATGAGCGCTGGACGCTTATCGCGTTTGGAGGGCCGCAGGTCAGGCGGGAGGTGCCCGCTCCGCCGCGGGCCTGGCGCGACCGCTGGCTGACGCCGGGGGAGCGCCCGGACCCCGGCCCGGACGCCAAAAATCTGCAAGCCGGCGCTTCCCCGGCCGATTGGTTCATCGACGCCACCGAGCTGCTCGGGGACGAGGCGATCGCGCAGGTGACCGCGCCCCTGGGCACGATCCAGCGCATCGAGCAGCTTGAGCGGATGCTCGAGGTGACCAATCACGAGAAGCTGCATCAGCGGCTGGGGGAGGCGGCCAGGGCCATGCCCGCTGCGGCGTGAGTGAACGGCCAAAAATCCGCGAGCCCAGCGGCTGGATTTGACAGGATCGCTGGACGAATGATGAGGGGGCAGGATCACAGGATCAACAGGATCGGCCGGATGAAACAACCCGTCCCATCATCACCCCGTCCATCCTGACGATCCCGCCATCCTGTCTCAACATCCTGTCATCCAGGAGACGGCTGTCCATCGCGAGCCGTCAGGAGCCTGCTGCGTGAATCCGAACCGAGCTTTCGCCGCTTCCGAAACCTTACGGCCCTCACGGGTGGTCGCAAGGGGCCACATCCTGGTATGGATCTGCGGCAGCGTGGTCCTGCTGCTTTTGATCGCGGCGATCGTGGGAGGCGGCGCCGCTTTTTATCTTTGGCGCAGCGAGCCGTCGTATTGGCAAGCGCATCAGCAATTCCGCAGCCGAACCACGCCGCAAGAGCGGCAGAACATGGCGGATCAACTGGTCAACCGCATCGCCCGCACGATTTCCGACCCGGAAGAAGCGCTGGAGCCCTGGCAATTGGCGGACGCGGGCCGTGAAGGAAGCTCGCCTGCCCCACCAGCCGTCGCGGTGCAGGCGGATGGCGCTACCCCGGTGAACCACGTCGACAGCCCCCTTGCTCCGCGTCACCGGCGCCTGACTGCGACGTTCGACGAGATCAACGCCTGGCTGGATGAGCGAAGCGCCGCTTATCTGGCCCATCAGGGCAAGTCGCTGCCGGCCAGCGTCAGCGGCCTGATGCTGACCGCCCAGGGTCAAAACCTCGTCCTGGCTTTCCAGCTCGACACGGACGAGATTCAACAGGTCGTCAGCGTCGTGTTCGAGCCACGATTGCTCCCCGACGGCCGAATGCAGGTGCAGATCGCGTCGATCCGTGGCGGCCGGCTGCCCATGCCCACCGATAAGCTGCTGGAGCAGATCCAACAAGAGCTGGGCGATGATTCGTCCGCGGAGGCCGACCTGCTGGCGAAGATCCTGGAAGGCCAGCCGTTTGAGCCGGTCTGGCCGGTCGACGGCTCACGGCAAGGCAGGCTCACCGGCCTGGCTATTTCGCCCGAGGGCGTCGATCTCCGCTTCCGCGTCGAGCCGCGCCAGGAGCCTTAAGCCGCCCCGTCCACGTGCCTGCCGGCCCGATGCCCTGCCCGGCTGGGGCGGGGCGGACGGGATTTAGGCTCGCTGCGGTTGATCAGGCCGTATAAGGCTGGGATACTCACGTTTCAGCGCTTTAAGCGCTGCGGTTTGCTTGTTGAGGCCGCGTCCCGCTGGCGCACTGGCGCAGGCGGGGCAGCGAGTCGGGCCCAGCGGTTGAAGGGCCCGAAGGTGGGTGCGACTCCCACCGCGGCCGATTGCCCGGGATCGCAGGTGGGACGCCAGCGGTCGGCGCTGTTCTCCCGGTGCCTTATGGACGACGCCGACCGCCAGGAGCGGAGCCCGATGATCCCGCACGAGCCGGCTCGAAGCCCGCAGATGGGCTTTCTTTACATTCCCCCCTTCCGCGTTCAGGGCATCTCCATCGCCGGGGAGCAGTCGGTGGTGCAGGTGCCTGAGTTGGACGTGTGCTTCGATATCGGCTCATGCCCCAAGCCGGTGCTGGTCAGCCCGTACGTAGCGCTGTCGCACGGGCACATGGACCATTCCGCTGCCATCGCCTACTACTTTTCCCAGCGGCACTTCCAGGGCATCGGGGTGGGAACGGTGGTGTGCCATCCAGCCCTGGAGAAGCCCATCCGCGGGGTGATGAACGCGTGGGTGGAGCTGGAGGCCCAGCGCACGCCCCACCAGGTGATTCCGCTGGCGCCTGACGAGCAGATTCAGATCAAGAACAACGTTTTTCTGCGCGGCTTCGCCACGGACCACACCGTGCCGTCGCTGGGTTTCGTGGTGGTCGAGCAGCGGAGCA
>DASVCG010000087.1:0-5926 GCA_036381755.1 Phycisphaeraceae bacterium
GCCTCGATGGCCTTCGGGCTGGAGGTGCGCCCGCCGCTGCTGGACGTGGAGCTGATCGAGCTGGCGGCGCGGATGCCCGCTTCGCTGCGCGTGACGCGTGATCGTGACGGGCGGTACGTGGGCAAGCGCGTGCTCAAGCGGGTGCTCGAGCGCGAGTTTCCGCACGCGTTCGTACATCGGCGCAAGCAGGGGTTCGCTTCGCCGGTGACGCCCTGGATGACGCCGGGCCGGGCGGGGCGGAGGCTGCTGGAGGCGATGCTGGCGGACCCGGCGTGCCGACTGGGCGAGTTTTTCCGGATCGAGGCGATCCGCGATCTGCTCGCGGCGCACGGGCCCCAGCAGAACCACGCGGGCCGGCTGTGGCTATTGCTGGTGCTGGGCCGGTGGCTCCAGCGCCACCCGGAGGTCCGGTTCGACGCGGACGACGCGGCGGACCAGCCCCGGGCGCTGGCTCCCGCGGCGTAGGCCCCAAGCGGGGTTGGATTCGCGGGTTCATCAATTCCCACAAGGTTCACCAATTATTGAACTGCTCTGCCGGCGTGCTGGCTGCTCTATTGCCGGGCCCGCCTGGCCGGTCAAGGCCGCTGGACTCGACGCCTCGCCGACAATCTTCTATATTGCTTGCCCATGTTGCTTGCCCGTGTGATCTGGCTTGCCGCTCCATCCGCTGCGGAGCGCTGGAGCGGCTCGGGCATTTGTCGCTCAGGTTCGAGCACAGACGCCCTGGCAGGGCTGAATAAATTGGGGAATGACACATGACCATGCGCATCGGCGCTCAGCTATACACGGTTCGCGATTTCTGCAAGACCGCCGGCGACCTGGCCCGCACCTGTCAGCGGATCGCGGCGATGGGCTATGAGGGGGTGCAGGTGTCGGCGATCGGGCCGATCGAGCCCAAAGAGGTGCGTCGGATTCTTGACGATCATGGCCTGGTCTGCGCCGCCACGCACAAGAGCCTCGATGCGCTTCGCGACACCGCGAAGGTGATCGAGGAGCACCAGATTCTGGGCTGCTCGCTGACGGCGTTGGGGGCTTTTCACGGCCCGGACGAGGCGGAATGGCGCGAGTTCGCCCAGACGTTCAACCAGATCGGCAAGACCCTGGCGGCCCAGGGTCTGCGGGTGGGCTATCACAACCACAGCCACGAGCTGGCGCCGCTGGGGGAGCCGCGGCTGGGCGTCCTCACGCCGCTGCGGCTTTTGCTGGACGAGCTGGACCCGTCGATCTGGTTCGAGATCGACACCTACTGGATCGCGCATGGCGGGGGTGACCCGGCGACGTGGATCGAGGCCTGCCGCGGCCGCATCCCCAGCGTCCACTTCAAGGACATGACCATCACCCCCGAGCGCCAGCAGAAAATGTGCGAGGTGGGCAGCGGCAACCTCAACTGGCCGCGCATCTTCCAGGCCTGCCGCGACGTCGGCGTGCAATGGTGCCTGGTCGAGCGCGACCACGGCGACCTGGACCCCTTCCAGAGCCTGGAGGTGAGCCTGCGCAACCTTCAGCAGATGGGGCTGAAGTAGGCTGACGGGCGCTGCGGCGTTTCGATGACATCGTGCGATGCCGCGCCGCGGCTCCCCAGGCCGGATTTCGATCTTGCTTGATCAAGGAGCGGAGTTGTCCATGAGTGCCTCGGATTCATCGCCTGTGCGGGTGGGCATCGCGGGATTGGGCCGCAGCGGGTGGAACATCCACGCAGCAACCCTGAGCTTGCTGCCCGAGAAGTATTCGGTGGTGGCGGTTTCCGATCCGGACCCCAAGCGGCTGGAGGAGGCGCGGGAGAAGTTCGGTTGCCGCACCCATTCCACCGTCGAGGACCTGGTGGCCGATTCGAACGTGGAGCTGGTCGTGGTGGCCACGCCCAGCCACCTGCACGCCCCCCATTCGATCCTGGCGCTCAAGGCGGGTCGGCACGTGGTGTGCGAAAAGCCCTTCGCCCTGTCGGTGGAGCAGGCTGATGAGGTCATCGCTGCGGCGAAGCAGGCTGGGCGCATCATCGCCCCCTTCCAGAACCGCCGATATGACCCGGTCCTCCTCAAGGTGCGCGAGATCATCCATTCGGGCAAGCTGGGCCGGCTGCTCCTGTTCCGCCTGACGGCGCACAACTTCATGCGCCGGCTGGACTGGCAGACGCTCAAGCGGTTCGGGGGCGGCCACCTCAACAACTGGGGCCCGCACTTGATCGACATCGCGCTGCAGTTCTGGCCCAACGGCAAGGAGCCGCGCGTCGTCTGCCAGATGGAGCGGGCGCTGAGCGCCGGCGACGCGGAGGACCACGTGAAGGTGATCCTCCACGGCCCGGGCGCCCCGTTGCTGGAGCTGGAGTTCACCTACGCCTGCGCCTATCCCCAAAGCGCCTGGCTCGTCATGGGCACGCACGGCGGGCTGAGCAGCGACGGCAAGCAGGTGAGCTGGCGGTGGGTCGACCCGGCCTCCCTCCCCGAGCGGCAGGCCAGCGAAGCCCCGCCCGCTGACCGCGGCTACGCCGCCAACACCATCGAGAAGCTGACCTACCAGGAAGAAACCTGGAACGTGCCCTCCCGCGAGGAGCATCACCCCGAGCGCCTCTTCTACGAAGATCTCTACGCCTCCGTGCGATCCGGGGCGCCTCTGGTGGTGACGCCCGACAGCGTTCGCCGTCAGATCGCTGTGCTCGATCAGTGCCGTAAGGCCGCTTCAGAGGCGTGAAGAGCGACGACGGCCATCGGCCCAGGCACGCGAGCGCTATCAGCCGCTGAGGAGAACGGCCATCTGTTGTGCGACCGCCTGGCCCGCGACAGCAGCGCTATCAGCACGCCCATCGAGCGCTGAGGCCCCAGGCCCGCTGCGTCTGGCTCGAAAATGATCGCGAATCAGCGTCAAGATGCTCTTGACAGGGCGGCCCGTCCGCTCCTACGTTGTCGATAGAGCGGCATCGACGCTTGTCCTTTCCAATGATTCACGTGGGGCTCGCTTGCGCTTGCCGCAGGCGGGAATTTGCTGGTTTGGCGGGTTGATTCAGGGTCTGATCTTCCGATCTCAGGAGGCGCTTTTCAGGAGGCTATCCCATGACGACGGCCACCGCAGCGGTTCAACCGGCTCCCGTTCGGGTTCGCCAGACGAGGATGCTCATCGACGGCCGGTGGCGTGACAGCGCCTCGGGCCGGACCTTCGCCACGATCAACCCGGCCACGGAGGAGAAGATCGCCGACGTCGCCTACGGCACGGAGCAGGACGTCGATGCAGCGGTGAGGGCCGCCCGCAAGGCCTTCGAGAGCGGCCCCTGGCCCAGGATGGACGCCCGCGACCGCGGCCGGCTGCTCAACAAGCTGGCGGATCTGATCGAGGAGCACATCGACGAGCTGGCGGCGCTGGAGACGCTGGACAACGGCAAGCCGCTGCGCGACAGCCGCAACGTCGACCTGCCGCTGGTCGTCGACTGCTTCCGCTACTACGCCGGGTGGGCGGACAAGATCCACGGCCAGACGATCCCGGTCCGCGGCAACTACTTTTCCTACACGCGGCGCGAGCCGGTGGGCGTGGCGGGGCAGATCATCCCCTGGAACTTTCCGCTGCTGATGGCGGCCTGGAAGTGGGGCCCGGCCCTGGCTGCTGGGTGCACCGTGGTGCTCAAGCCCGCCGAGCAGACCCCGCTGACCGCCCTGCGCCTGGGCGAATTGGCCCAGGAGGCCGGCTTCCCCGAGGGCGTGATCAATATCGTCCCCGGCGACGGGCACACCGGCTCCGCCCTGGTGCGACACCCCGGCGTGGACAAAATCGCCTTCACCGGCGAGTACAAGACCGCCCAGATCATCATGAAAGAGGCCGCGCCCACCCTCAAGCGGCTCACCTTCGAGCTGGGCGGCAAGAGCCCCAACGTCGTCTTTGCTGACAGCGACCTGGACGCCGCTGCCCAGGGCGCCTTCATCGGCCTGTACCTCAACCAGGGCCAGTGCTGCTGCGCCGGCAGCCGGCTGTTCGTCGAGGAAAAAATCCACGAGCCCCTCGTGGATCGGCTGGTCCAGATGGCCAAGGCCCGCAAGGTGGGCGACCCGTTCGCCCCCGACACCGAGCAGGGCCCGCAGGTCGACCAGGCCCAGTTCGACAAGATTCTGCACTACATCGACTTAGGCAAAAAGGAAGGCGCCCGCTGCCTCGCCGGCGGCGGCCGGGTGGGCCAAAAAGGCTACTTCATCGAGCCCACCGTCTTCGACCAGGTCCGCGACGAGATGGCCATCGCCCGGGAGGAGATCTTCGGCCCCGTCATGAGCATCCTCACCTTCAAGGAGGTCGACGAGGTGATCCGCAGGGGCAACGAAACCTTCTACGGCCTGGCTGCTGCGGTCTGGACACGCGACATCGCCAAGGCCCACCGCGTCGCCAACGCCATCCGGGCCGGCACGGTGTGGGTCAACTGCTACGACGTGTTCGACGCTGCGGCGCCCTTCGGCGGATTCAAGATGTCCGGCCAGGGCCGAGAGCTGGGCGAAAAGGCCCTCGATAACTATACCGAGCTCAAGACCGTCACCATCAGCCTCGCATAAAAACAAGGGGGGCGGCCCCCGGAAGGGGACAGATGGCAGGGGGCAGGGGGCAGAAATCGCTGATCGCGCCTTTCCGCGCGGATGCGCCGCCCCCGCTTGCGAAGCGGAGCTGGTTGACGGATCGGCTGCGGGCTTCAGCGGTAAGCGCTTTTTCAGGCGGGGGATAACGCCGAAGGTACAGGGTCACATCGGCTTGCGCTGGACGGTCTTGTCGTAGACGGCCAGGAGCTTGCCCTTGTCGAAGATCATCTCGTTGCGCGACAGGCCGACCAGGTCGTACACGTAGGTCAGCTCGATCGCGTCGACCGGGCAGGCCTCCTCGCACATGCCGCAGTAGATGCAGCGAAGCTCGTCGATGTCGAACTTGACGGGGTATTTTTCGCGGTCATCCCAGGGGGCCTCAGCACCCTCGATGTGGATGCACCGGGCCGGGCACGCGGTGGAGCACATGAAGCAGGCGACGCACTTGACCCGGCCGTCCTCATCGCGGTTGAGCCGGTGCACGCCGCGGAAGTTGCCCAGGTAGGCCCCGCCCTTCTCGACGGGGATGTCTTCGCGGCGCTCCTCGGGGTACTCCATCGTTTTGCTGAGCCGACCCCGGCCGATGGAGCCCACCATGTGCTTGAGCGTCGTCCCCAGCCCGCGGAACACCTCCGGCAGATAAAACGCCTCCGGCGCGGTCATCGGCGCCGGGTCGACCACCACAATGTCCTCGTCGCGAATGGGCATAAGCCTGGTCCTGTCCGAACTCCGGTAAGCCCCGAAGATCAGGTATTGTTGAGGCCCGCAGCCGATCCGTCAACCAGCCCCGCTTCTGCCTAGGATTTTGGGCGTAATGGGTAGGTTTGGGGGCTCCGAGGGGTAAAATGAGAGGCGCACATCTGACACAACAGGAGACACGCCATGAGCCACGAGCCCATCACCGGCGACATGCGTGTTTGGCAGGTCATCCAGCAGCACCCGGAGACGTACGAGGTGTTCCGCAGCCACGGCTGCCCGGACATGCGGCGGGGGATCTACGCCATCTCGTCGCGGTTCATGCGGGTGAGCTGGGCGGCCAAGGCGCACAAGATCCCCCTGGAGGACCTTCTGCGCGACCTCAACGCCAAGGTCCAGCAGACGCGAGGCACGCCGGGAGGATAGAGGGCAGCGGGCAGGCGGTGGACGGCAGGCGCAGGCAAAGTGCCTCTGAGGCTTGTCTTTTCCTGCCCTCTACCCGCTGTTTTCTTTAGAACTGTCTCAGGAATCGCACATCGTTTTCGAAGAGCCAGCGGATGTCGGAGATGCCGTACTTGCGCATGGCTAGCCGTTCGATGCCCAGGCCGAAGGCGAAGCCCGTCCATTCTTCCGGGTCGTAGCCCACCGCCTCGAACACCGCTGGGTCGACCATCCCGCAGCCGCCG
>DASVCG010000088.1:0-3337 GCA_036381755.1 Phycisphaeraceae bacterium
GCCGCCGCGCTTGTCGGAAGCGATCGCCGCGACCAGCCTCGCCGCGGTGCGCATCCCCGAGCCCAAGCGGTTCGCGCTGCACGACCTGATCACCATCGTCATCCGCGAGTCCACCCAGACCGACTTCGAGGCCACGCTCGAAACCAACAAGGAGTCTGAGTTCGACGGGCGGATCAGCGACTTTCCCAACCTGAACCTGCGCGACCTGCTCAACTTCCAGCTTCGGCCCAGCAGCATGAGCGAGGGCGAGCCGACGCTGGGCGTGACGTATGAGGGCGAGTTCACCGGCGAGGGCGAGTACAGCCGGAGGGAGAGCATCTCGGGGCGGATCACCGCGCGGGTGATCGACATCAAGCCCAACGGCACGCTGGTGCTCGAGGCGCGCAAGTTCATTCAGTCGGACAAGGAGACGCTGAACCTCGTGCTCACGGGCATGTGCCGGCCGGAGGACGTGTCGATCGACAACACGATTCTTTCCAGCCAGATCTACGACCTTCGGCTGGAGAAGCTGCACGAGGGCGAGCTGAGGCGGACCACCAAGAAGGGCATCCTCACGAAGGTGCTCGAGGCGCTGTTCAACTTTTGATCCTGCGAACGTGAGAGGCGCCCGGATTGGAGGGGGCCTGCTGAGGCTGATGCGATGACGCGATGCAACAACGCCAATGGATGGACCGGGTGGGCCGCTGCGGTGCTGCTGATGGCGATGGCCGGCGCGGCGCGGGCGGTGCAGGTGCAGGACCTGGTGCGTCTGAAGGGGGCTGAGGGCAGCAAGCTGGTGGGCATGGGGCTGGTGGTGGGGCTCAAGGGCACCGGCGACGGGGGCAAGTTTTTGCCTGCGATGCGGCCGCTGGCGGAGGTGGTGGGGCGGCTGATTGACCCGAACACCGTGGCTGCGGAGCTGGCTGACGCCAAGAACGTGGCGCTCGTGGCGCTGACCGCCGATCTGCCTGCTGCGGGCGTGCGCGAGGGCGACCGCGTGGATGTGCACGTTTCCGCGGTGGGGCCGGCCAAGAGCCTCGAAGGCGGTCGGCTGTTTCTGATCCCGCTCACCGGCCCGCTGCCGGGCTCGCCTATTTATGCCTTTGCCGAGGGGCCCATCACCATCGAGAACGCCGCGGTGCCCACCGTAGGCGTGGTGCCGAAGGGGGCTCAGCTCACGCGCGACGTGATGAGCCAGTGCCTGGATGAGTTCGGCCGCATCACGCTCGTGCTCAACGAGGCCAACGCGACCTGGCCTATGGCCAAGAACATCGCTGACGTGATCAACGGCTGGATGTCGCCCGACGGGCCGAACCTGGCCAAGGCGGTCGATCCGCGCAACGTGGTTGTCCAGGTGCCCATCTACAACCAGCAGGACCCGGCGGTGTTCATCAGCCAGATCCTGCAAACCTACATCGACCCCTCGCAGGTGGTGACCGGGGCGCGGGTGGTGATCAACGAGCGGACGGGCACGATCGTGATGACCGGGGACGTGCAGATTTCGCCGGTGATCATCGCGCACAACGGGCTGACGATCACCACCATCACCCCGCCGCCGGGCCAGGTGGCTCCTGCGCCGGCGGTGACCGAGGCGTCGTTCATCGCCCTGGACCCCGAGCGGCGTGCCGGGGCCGGGCTGGCGGACCTGCTGGCGGCGCTGAACCAGCTCAAGGTGCCCAGCGAGGACCGCATCCAGATCATCAAGCTGCTGCACGAATCGGGCAAGCTGCACGCGCAGCTCATCATCGAGTGAGGCCGCGATGAGGACGGGCTTGACCGCTGCTGTTGATCCTGCTTCCACCCCGCTGACGACGGCGCTAAGCCGGCGCGGGGGCGCGGAGGGGTTCGCCCATTCACTCACGCAGGCGGCCCGGGCCAACGGTGCGGACTCCGCCCAGCAGCCATTGCGCCGTGCGGCGCAGCAGTTCGTCGCCAGTGCCTTGATTCTGCCGTTGCTGGCACAGGTGCGGAACGATCCTTTCCGCTCCGACTTGCTTCATGGCGGGCGTGCGGAGGAAGCGTTCGGCCAGTTGCTGGACACCCACCTGGCTGACGGCATCGCCCAGCGCGTTCATCTGCCGCTGGTGGACGCCATTGAGCGGTTCATGACCCGCAGCAGCAGCCCGGCGCAGCCCGCAACGGCCCCGACAGTTGGAGACCAGCTCGATGCGCATGGATGATAAAACCCTCGAGCAGCACGTGGCGGCTCTGGAGGCGGTCCTCCAGCAGCAGGCCAGCGCTCACACTGAGCTTCTGACGCTGATGCAGCGTCAGCGCCAGGCCCTGCAAAAAGGCGACAGCCGATCCATGGCGCAGCTATGCGCGCTGGAGAACGAGAAGGTGCAGCTTATCAGCGAGCTGGAGAAGCAGCGGCTGGAGCTGACCGCGCAATTGACGCTGAAGGTGGACCCCGCTGCGGATCAGCCCCTGCGGCTGGGCGAATTGGCGGAGCGTCTGCCCGAGCCAGCGCGCAGCAGGCTGCTGGTGTTGCGTCAGCGGTTGACGCAGCAGGCGGAGCAGGTGCGTCAGGCTGCCGGTGTCGCCCGCCGCGCTGCTGATGCGCTGGTCAGGCACATGCACGGCCTGATCCAGACGATCGGCATGCTCTCCACCGGCGTGTGCACCTACAGCCAGCGGGGCGCTTTGCCCAGCCACGCCACCGCGGTGCGGACGATCAACCTCACGGCCTGACCCCTGCGCTGATAGGGGCGCACAAGTTCAAGGAGCGCTTGATGCCAGGTACAAGACCCATCGCCACCCGCTGCGACGCGCAGCGAGCCGGCCTCGCCCGAAGCGGCAGCGGGTCTTGAGATCAGGAGCCGAACCCTCATGGGCCTCACCGGCGCGCTTCAGATAGGACGCTCGGGTTTGCTCGCCTCGCAGACCGCGATCGGCGTGGTGGGCAACAACCTGGCCAACGCGACCACCCGCGGCTATCACCGCCAGGTGGTTTCGCTTGCCCCTGTCGCGGGCCAGGAGATCCAAAGCGGCATCTTCGTGGGCCGGGGCGTGCAGTTGGAGGCGATCACCCGCCGAATCGATGAGGCGCTGGAGGGTCGCCTGCGCGGCGCTGTTGCTGATCAGTCGCGGTCGCTCGTGCGTCAGGATTTGCTTGCGCAGATCGAGGCGATCGAAGGGGAATTCTCCGACACGGGCCTATCCAGCCGCCTGACGGCGTTCTTCAACGCCTGGAGCAATCTGGCCAACAATCCCCAGGACCCTTCGCTGCGTGCGCTGGTGGTTCAGGAGGCCGAGGCGTTAAGCGGCTTCATCCGCGATCTGCGCGAGAGCTTGGTGACGCTGCGCACGCAGGTGGACACCGCTGCTGATGACGCCGCCGCCACGGTCAACAACCTGC
>DASVCG010000089.1:0-5795 GCA_036381755.1 Phycisphaeraceae bacterium
CGGCATCCCCTTCACCGACGGAGTCAAACAACACGCCGCCTGATCAACGACTCATCCACGACTTTTGACAGTTCCTCAAGCGTTGCCGGCGCACGCCGATTGGCAGGATGAGCATTTCCTTTCAGGTGTCCTGCCGGATGATCGACGCAAGGTCGGCATGTGTCGCACCTTCTCAGGAGATCGACCATGAACTGTGCTCATCCCACCTCACCGACTTCCTCCTCCGGCAAAGCCTTTACCCTGATTGAATTACTGGTGGTCATTAGCATTATCTCTTTGCTCATTTCTATCCTCTTACCCGCCTTAAGGCAGGCGCGGGCGGTGGCGCAGGATGCGATGTGCCTAAGCAACGAGCGCCAGTTGATTCTGACCTTCGGCGCATACATGACCGATTACAACAGCTATTACCCTCCGTACGCTTATGCGTGGAATTGGCAGCCTGCGCAGTATAAGCCCAGGCCCACGACTCCCGCGGGCTATCTTGAAACATGGGCCGGCTTGATGTGGGACGGGAAATACATGACCTCGGGGTTGATCCTGGATTGCACAACTTTTGATGACGGGGTCAACTTTGATCTCAACAGCGTCAGCTCGAATTTTCCCATCTACGGTTCGGCGTTTGTACAGTCTAACTACGGCTACGCCTATGAGTTCATTGGATCACGTTACCGCCTCCGTAAACCAGGCGAGCCGGAGGTCATCTGGAGAACGCCGGCCAAAGCGGGAGATATCAACCGGCCCAGCGAAACGATCTTGCTGGGGGATACAACCGATCCTGCGCCGACGGATCCGATCCGAGGCTCCTATATTCTCGTGTCGCATAGCTCGTCGACCCGTTATAAGGCCGACCCCCGGCACACGGGCACAGCGGTCAACATCGCCTGGGTTGATGGTCACGCTAGCCCTGTGAAAGTGTCCGATCCGCTCAATCCCTACGCCAGCGGATTGACGGACTTCCGGGATGCCTACAACTATTGGGACCGCAAATAACAAACACCCTTCGACCGCTTGAGGCTTAGGCTCGATCTTCTCGGTTTTCCGCGAAGCATCACTCGGCGTGAAAGGCCATGGCATGTTTCATGATGGTGCAGTGAATTTACGATTCATGTGCGCTTTCGTAACGGGATTGTTGCTGTTGGTCGCTACAGCGCTGGGGGGCGAGGCCTCTGAAGCGCCGTCGGCTGTGGTGTTCGTGCCTGATCCGCCGCCGAAGGTTGATGGCACACTTGATCGCTTCCGCCATCTGGCCGGTTGGCGTTCGCTCGACCAAGCGGCGCAGGTGGTGTTTGGACGGGAGCGGTGGCGCGATGCAGCGGACCTGTCAGGGCGGGCGATCCTGGCCTGGGACACGGAGCATCTTTACCTGGCTGCGCAGGTGAAGGATGACGCGGTGCAGCAGGCGCACTACGGCGGCGAGCTGTGGCGAGGCGACCACGTGATCCTGATGCTCGACCTGCCCCGCCAACCCGCTGGGGCACGCGACAAGACGAAGGTGATTCAGATCGGCCTGAGCCCGGGCAACTTTCAGCATGGCCCGGAGGGCATCGTTGCCGAGGCCTTTCAATGGTCACCTGCGTCCGGCGCTGTCCCCGGCATCCGTGTCGCTGCTGCACGCACCGCAGGGGGTTATCAAATCGAAGCAGCCATCCCCTGGAACGCTTTAGGCGTTCAACGCGCAGAAGAAGGGCTGACCTTCGGTGCCGACATCATCCTGAGCGACTCTGACGATAACCCGCCTCAACAGCAAACGCTGATGAGCCTGCTGACCTCATCTTGGTCTTTGCGCAACCCCGATCGGCTGATGGAAATGGCCTTGGGCTCAGCCGATGGGAAGATCGATCCATCCAAGCTTCAGTCCACTTTTGAGCCCGTCACAGGCGAGCCGATCCGCGTCAAGCCTGGCGGATCGATCACGTTCACTATTCCTGCCGACGTTGCCGGCGAGGTGGCGGAGTTGGTCGTTCGTTATCGGTTGGAACACAAGAAGATCGCCGGCGGCACGCACGCCATGGCCCTTGAGATCAACGGCCAAACACTTGATCTGGAGCGTGTCCGCAATCGTCTGGCACGATTCGAGATGGGCACGCTAGATTTGGCTTCCTGGGCCAATACCGGCTGGTTCGCTTGTTATGCCCCTGATTTTGAGCCTGCTGATGCATTTTCCCCTTACGCTGTCAAGGGGATCAATCCTTATGAATTGAGGTTCGATGTCCGCGGATTGTGGCAGGCGGATCAAGAGAACCGCGTCACGATCCGCCACACGCGGGGCGATCGCGTCCAGCACGATCTGGTGGTAGAGCTGGGCATAAGCCAGCGGTTGACGCCCAAGCTCACCCCGCCGCCTCGCCGCCCCGCGCCGACCGGTCCGCTGGCGCGCATCGAGCCTGCCGGCCCAGCCAAGCCCGATTACACATGGCGCATCCTCCAAGGCGGCGCTTTGGAGATCAAGCTGGCGGATCGGCAGTGGATCGTTGAATCGAGCTACTCCACCCTCACCCCAGGCTGGGCACGCTTGCTTGCTGAGCCCGACGGCAAGGAGTGGAAGCAGCTCCAGATCGACGGCCAGCAGGTTCTGGCTCAGGCAGAGCACTTCCGCCTTGAACGCCGCATCACGCAGCACGACGACCATGTGCAGGTGGTCGACCGCCTGACCAATCTGAGCGATCAGGACTTGCCCGTGATGGTGCGGCACCAGGCCGCGATCGGCCAAGGTGTCAGGCAGGTGTACGTCGCTGGCGCGCCGGTAGACAGCCCGACCTACTACATTGACGCCGGTTCGGCCCCCACGTCGCTGGCGGTGTACGACCGCTGCGCTTTGGGTTTTGTATCCGAAGATGATGTGCTCCGCGCCCAGGGTCACACGTTCGTGGACAACAGCACGATCGGGATCAATAACCGTCACCTCGTGCTGGTCCAAGGCCGGACGCTGGAGCTGGAGTTCTCCATCTACCCGGTGGACAGCGCCGACCCATTCGCCTTTGTGAACCGCATCCGACGCAACTGGGGCACAAACTTCACAATCCCCGGCAGCTTCTGCTTTGTCGCCCCCCGTGCAGCGATGGAAAACTACACCGTCGAACAGCTAGACGACTATATTCACAATAAGTCAGCCTATTTCGTCAGCACGACCATTCCACGGTACAAACCGGGTGTCTGGGCGCACGGCACGGCAATCCGCCTGGCCAGTGACATCGAGACCCACCAGCAATTCATCGAGAAAATCAAGTCCGCGGCGCCGCATAGCAAGACGCTGTTCTACTATCATACGTTCATTTCCGTCGGCCCCGACGACGGCCAGCGCTTCGCTCAGGACATCCTCCGCCGACCTGACGGCACGCAAGCCGACTACCGTTCGCCTGTCTATCCTCTCTTTGTTCCGCGTGCGGGTTCGGCCTTTGCCCGGGAGATGGATGCGCTGATCGATTTCCGCTTCGACGTGCTCGGCGTCGAGGGCATCTATTGGGACGAGATGGAGTACAGCGCTTACACGTATGACTACAGCGATGCCTATTGGGACGGCGTTTCCGCGGATATCGACCCCAAGACGCACCGCATCCGTCGAAAGATCAGCAACGTTCCGCTGGCGACGCAATCTTGGCGAATCGCCACAGCCAAGCGCATCCTCGATCGCGGCGAGCTGGTGGCCAACGGGCAACCTCTAACACGCAGCATGACGCAACTGCATTTTCCGCGCTTCGTCGAAACCGGCTCGATGAGCAGCCTCTACAAGGCGCAGCTCTACTGCCCCGTGGCGCTGGGTGATCACCTGACCGAGCGCAACGCTGTGGACTGCTACCAGAACATGGTCAAGGCGCTGAATTACGGCGCGCTGTACTATTGGTACTACTTCCTGATCACCGCTGACCAACCCACGCTGACCCAGCACATGTTCCCCACGACGCCCATTGAGCTAGGCCACGGCTACATCATCGCTCAGGAGCGGATCCTGACCAACCGCAGCGGCCTGTTCGGCTGGGGGGATGGCAGCCGATTTGAGGCGTTCGTCTACGATGAGCGAGGCAGGCTGACGGACAAGGTGCAGGTGCCGGTGGTGGAGCAGGACGGCAAGACCTATGCCGAGGTGCGCATCCCCGAAGGTTACGCGGTGGCGATCATCCGCCGCTAGCCGCTCCCTCGCGGTGCCTGCGGCAAAGGCAAAGACTGTCAACCGCAGCTACGCGCTTTGACTTGAGAAGCGGATTGGGCGTTTTTGACCCTTCTGATTGCGTGCCGCGACCGACCGCCTGGAAGCGGCTGGAATGAGCAGGATTTTGAAGGCATCGGCAAGCGATGAAGCGCGGTTGGGCCGCTAGCGATAGATGATCTGGCGGATGTCATCGCTGCGGAAGCGGACAGTCTGGCCGTCGACGCGCTCAGCGCCAGGCTGGGAGGCAGCGGCGTCCGCGATATCGGTATGGAAGAATCGCTTCTCCAGCACATACGGCCCAGGCAGCGTCAGAGGTGGAATCGGATTCGTACGCTGCTGCAGGACCGCCTGCTTGATCCCTTCACGAATACGCCTGCGGGCCTCAACGGCTGAGAGCGAGATGGCGCAACCACGCCCCAATCCTTTTTTGACACTGACGGTGTGGATGCCGCGGATGAGCTGCTGAGCTTCCTGGCAGGCGGCCTCTTCGCCGCTGAGGAAGAATAGCGGCTGCCCCGCTGCTCCCTGATGGAGTGCAAACTGGGCGATCTCGCCGATGAGCTGGCCGTTGAGTTTGATGAAGTCAATCTGCTGGCTGGATTGGGTGTGGTTCTGGTTGCTGGTAGCCACGCCCGCCATCGCGTGCTGCCCGATCATGACGCAGGCGTCGTACTCGTCGGCAATCGCGGTCCATACCGGACGCGGCGCTACCGGCCTGCCATGAAGCAGCTTGGCGGCAGGGTGCAAGTCCTCGAACCAGATTCCCCCGGGACCGTGACCATCGAAAACCAGGATGTCTTCCACCCCCGCCTCCAGCAGCCCTTCGACTGCGGCATTGACTTCCGCGGTCACCAGACGTTTGGCTAAATCATGGTATCGGCCATCGGGGTAAGACTGCTCGGTGAACGAGTTGACGCCCGCCACCCCCTCCATGTCCGTCATCACCAAGACGCGACGCATCGGCCATGCTCCTATCGTAAACAGGAATACAGCATTTTTAGCATCGACCGCAGGCGTCGTCCAGCAACGGTGAAGCCCCATGAGAGCGGTGAATAGCCCTGATCAAGGCAATCGCTCTTTCGTGAAAGATGGTGTCGAGGTTTGCCATCCAGCTCCGTAGGAAGCGGTTAGCTGCTGCGCGGAATGGCCATCGCGGTTCTCTTAGCGGTTTCGAGGGTCCGGAAGCGGCAGGTGCAGGCGAAATGTCGATCCTTCGCCAGGCGTACTGGTTACCTCGATGCCTCCACCGTGCGCCTGCGCGATGTGCTTAACGATGGAAAGGCCCAAACCTGTTCCCCCCATTTCGCGCGAGCGAGAGCGATCCACCCGATAAAAACGTTCGAAAATACGCGACAGGTCGGCTGCGGGAATGCCAATCCCGTTGTCTGTTACCTCGACGATAAGGCGTGCCCCGCGCACTGAGACTGAGACCGCAATCCTTCCACCTTCCGGGGTATATTTGACGGCATTGTCCAGGAGGTTGGTCACCGCACGTTCAAGGTAATCGGCATTGCCCTTCACCGGAGGCAACTGCGAGGATATCTCTATTGCGATGTTCTGCTGTTTCCGTTCCGCTGCGGGACGGAGCAAGTCGGCGGCTTTTCGCACCACGTGCTCCATATCCACAGGCTCGGCATGTGAGAGGCCC
>DASVCG010000090.1:0-4850 GCA_036381755.1 Phycisphaeraceae bacterium
GCCGACGACCTGCGTGACAAGGCCAGGGCCCGCGAGATTCTCGTGAGCAAGGGCCGCGACATGCTGCGGTTCGAACTGACCCAGCTCGAACGGTTCGTGCTGCTCCAGATCCTCGACACGGCGTGGAAGGAGCACCTCTACGCCATGGACCAGCTCAAGGACTCCATCGGCCTGCGCGGTTACGCGGAGCGCGACCCGCGGATCGAGTACAAGCGCGAGGGCTCCAACCTCTTCGCCCAGATGCAGCGCAACGTGCGCGACCGGGTGACGGAGCTGATCTTCAAGGCCCGCCTCACGCCCAACGTGCAGATCCGCAGCGTGTACGGCGCGCAGCAGCAGGCGCGGCACGAAGCGGCCGGCTCGGCTGTGCAGGCCGCGGCGCAGCAGGCATCGAGACAGGCCCCGCCCGCCGCTGCCCAGGCCGCTGCGGTGGCCGCCAGCCGCGGCTCCGATCAGCAGCAGGCCGACCTGGAAGCCGCCCAGCGTGCCGGCAGCGATGGCAACGAACCCCGCTACGCCAGCCGCAGGCAACGCCGCGCCGCCCAGGCGCAGCCGCGTAAGCCCGAAAGCACCGCTGCGCCCCAAAAGTTCAAGCAGCGCAAGAAAAAGAGGCGCTAAGCGCAAACGCCCTCGGCGAGAATCACCGTGAAGCGTGAACGCATGAACAGGATGCGGCCCAAACGATGGGCCTGTCGCGCGCTGGGCGCCATTGCGGGCGTGGTGCTGGGCTGGTTAGCCGCGGGCTATGCCCAGGAGCATTCCGTCGCAGCGGAGCGGTTTCGCCCGGCTCCTGCTTCACATGACCGCTTAGATCACAAGCAGCGCGAGCAGGACGCGGATCAATCCGCTGAGGAATCTCGCCCCGCAGCGTCGCGCCAGCCGTTGCAGGGCGACGCGGTTGACGCTGATGCCGACGCGGACGCCCCGCGCAGCATCGATTGAGTGACCTGGCTGCATCTACATCAGCCTGGCAATGATGCTGTCCGCGACGAACAGGCCCTGGCGCGTCAGGCACAGGCGGCTTGAGTCCCGCTGGAGCATGCCCAGCGCGATCAATTCGTCGATCACGCCCCAGCGGGGGTCGTTGCGGTCCAGGTGATGATCGAGCCACGCCAGCGCGATCCCGTCGCGCAGGCGCAGGCCCAGCATGAGTGAATCGCCGACGTGCCGTGCCGGGTCGGGCTCCTCCACGTCCTGCGTCGGCGGTGCGGGCGAGCCGGCCAAATATCGGCCCAGGTGCGGCACGTTCTTCCATCGTCTGCCGCGGATGTGGCTTGCCGCGGAGGGCCCCACGCCCAGCCAATCCAGGTTGTGCCAGTAGATCAGGTTGTGCAGGCAGTGATAGGAGCCGTCAGCCCGCTGCCTGGCCCAGTTGCTGATCTCGTAATGCTCGTAGCCGGCGTGCTCCAGGCGGGTCATCACGCGGTCGTACATCGCCCGCTGAAGGTCTTCCTCCAGCGGCTGAATTTGGCCCAGCTTCATTTTTTGCGTCAGCGGGGTGGCCGGCTCGAAGATGAGGTTGTAGCAGGACAGGTGTGTCGGCTCCAGGGCCAGCGCCGCGTCCAGGTCGGCCTCCAGTTGCGCCATCGTCTGGCCGGGGATGGCGAAGATCAGGTCGAGGTTGATGTTGTCGATGCCCGCCTGGCGGGCTGCCTGCACCGCGCGGGGCACGCTGGCGATCTGGTGGTGGCGCTCCAGGGCCTCGAGCAAGGGCGGCTGAAAGGATTGAGCGCCGATGGAGACGCGGTTGACCCCGCCCCGGACCAGCAGGCTCATCAGATCGGGCGTGACCGTTTCGGGGTTGGCCTCCACGGTGAACTCGGCCGCCTGCTCCAGGGCGTCCATGTCGTGCAGGGCCTGGAGCAGCCGCTGCCATAGCTCGGGCCGCAGCAGCGTGGGCGTGCCCCCGCCGACGAAGAGCGTCCTCGGCCGCAGCGGGCCCAGCCGGGCCTGGTGGTGGCGCAGCTCGCGGATCAGGGCGTCCACCAACTGGGCCTGGCGGTCCTGCCCGGCGGAGGGGCTCTCCACAATGCTGTAAAAGTCACAGTAATGGCACTTATGGAAGCAAAAAGGGATATGCAGATACAGCCCCATTGGGCTCATCTGTGCTTGATGCTCCGCCCAGGCAGGGGTAAACTCAGCGCTGGTGGGGTGATGCGGAAGCCGGGGGGAGCGGGGATCAGTCATGAACGTCTCGCTGGTGATGTTCAAGGCCGATGGCACGCGGCGGGAGTTCCCCCTCACCCGGCCGCGGACGGTGATCGGCCGTAAAAACACCTGCGACCTGCGCATCCCGCTGTCCAGTGTCTCCCGCCAGCACTGCGAGATCCAGCTCGACGGCGAGCAGGCCCTCCTGCGCGACCTGGGTTCCAGCAACGGCACCTTTCATAACAGCCAGCGCGTCCAGGAAGTCGTCCTGGCTCCGGGCGATGAGATCGTTATCGGGCCGGTGATCTTCACGGTGACGATCGACGGCGAGCCGCAGCAGATCAAGCCGGTGCGAACTATTCTAGACAGCGAGGCCTACGAGCCGCCACCGCCCACGCCGCGCCCCGCTGATCCCGCCCAGGCCGATGAGCACGAGATCGACCCCGCCGGGCAGTCCGCCAGCACACTGGACCTGGACGACCCCATCGCGGAGCTGGAGCAGATGGCCGCAGCGGAGGCCTCCCAGCAGGACCCCCTCTCCGACGACGACCTGCTGCTGATGCCCGACGACGAGGAAGAGCGTTCCGCCTAGCCCGCCTGGCCGCCGGCTTGCCAAGCAAGTCAACACTGACCCATTGGACAGATCGACCGCAGCAGCGGCGGCGCGGGGCTATCGCTCTCCATCCATCAGGGCGAGTGTGGGTGCGTGATCCGCAACACCTCAGCCGTGATGTGAGCTGGAAAGCCTGGCTTGGTTAGTAGGGGGGTTACTCGGCGGTGGGGCTGTTCGACGGGGCCGCTTCCGATGGGCGGGGCGTTGAGCCGGGCTGGCCGGCGCTGCTGGGCACCTGGATGCGCGAGCCGCATTGCCGACAGCGGACCGTCTTGCCCCGGGCGCTGGCCGGCACGGACAAGACCGATCGACACTTAAGATTGGGACAGATCAACCGAACCATGCTACTCATCGAGCGGCTCCTGGAGTGGGGGCCTCCAAGCCTCCACTTTCTCGTTATCGAGCGCTTCCCCCAGCGACTTGAACACGCCGCTGATGCGGTCTGCCCGGGAAAAGCCGCTTGGCCGGCCGGGCGATGGGACGGAAAGCTTGCTGCCTGCGGGCGATGACGCGTCGCAGCAGGGCTACAATCCCCGGCCATGCAGGACCACGCCCCCGCGAACCTGGCGGCTCCGGGCGTCTCGGACCTGGACCGGGTCGGCCTGCCCTACCGCGGGCAGGTGGTCTACCTGTACGCCTACGACGTCGCCAGCGAGATGCGCCGCGGGGCGATCCCTTCGCTATTGGGCCAGCCGGTGAGCACCTTCTCGATGGAGGTGGGCAAGCGCGGGCCGCGCGATGTGTTCTTCTTTCAGCCGCTGATGGCCCTGTTGCCCCCGGTGACGTGGGAAAGCCCCCTGGGGCCGGTGCAGGTGCAGCGGTCGGTCAAGCTCTTTTCGGTGGGGGCGATCAGCCTGGTCTTCCGCGTGCCTTTCCAGGTGGACAGCCTGGAGAGCCTGGTGCCGTTTCATGAATTGGGCCTGGCGCAGCAGGAGGCGAGGCAACTGGCCCGCCAGGTTGTCGAGGACCTTCGGCCGTACCTGATTCAGCCGCTGACCGAGCTGCGCGAGGAGGAGGCGTACACCGTCTTCTGCCTGGAGTGGCCCAGCGGCCAGGCGCGCATGCAGGCCCCCTCAGCCCAGGCGTGGTTGGATCGCCATCGCCACGAGGTGGCGGCTCTGCTCACCCAGGAGACCGATCACCTGACCCTGGCCGCCCAGGAGATCCACGAGACCACCGGCCGAGCGCTGAGCTACTACGCCCACGACCTGGCGGTGATGGACTGGGACGCGGCACTCTTGATCGACCGCCCCGGCCAGTTCGACCCCACGCTCCACATCCTCGAGCTGGCCAACGTGCAGTTGACCGAGCTGGAGGCGTACGACCGCATGCTCGACCGCGCCTTGCAGCGGGCCTACAGCGACGTGAGCGGGCCGACGCTGCGCAGCAGGCGGACAATCCTGCGCACGCTGCGCGAGCTTCGCGTCGACATGGCCCGCCTCAGCGACGAGTTGTCCAACATCACCAAGTTCTTCGGCGACTGGCATCTGGCCCGCGTCTACCAAAGCATCTCCGATCGGCTGCACCTGGGCGACTGGGGACGCACCCTCGAAGGCAAGCTGCGCACGCTTGATGATTTGTATCGCATCCTCCGCCAGGACCAGATGAACATCTGGATGATGACGCTGGAGGCGGCGATCGTGCTGCTGTTCATCATCGACCTGATCGCCCTCTTCGCCGGCCGATGAGGCGAGCTAAAGCAGGCTGTGCCCGCATCCTTTTATATACTGGAACCCTGAGCTTGCGCCCGCCGGCCCGCCACGCCGCCCGCAGGGTCGCCGGCGCCGGGAGCACCATCATGTTCGACGCGACAGTGCGGACGGTGATTGATCAGGTGGACCGCCTGCGCGATCAGGTGGATGATCACTGGCAGATTCCGCGGGATGAGGCGCTGCTGCTGGCCCAGTTGGTGCGCATCGGGCGCTGCCGATCGATTTGCGAGATCGGCGCCAGCTACGGCTTCTCGACGCTGCACCTGGCCGCAGCGTCGCGATGCACCGGCGGGCACGTGCACTCGATCGACATCGAACCGCGCAAAGTCCAGGCGGCGCAAAAGCATCTGGCGATGGCGGGGCTGAGCGATCAAGTG
>DASVCG010000091.1:0-2255 GCA_036381755.1 Phycisphaeraceae bacterium
GACGCTGGAGTGGGCGATGCTCCTGGCGGCCATCGCCCTGCCTGCCTACGGGATGATCCGCCTGGGTCTGGCGACGCTGGTGGCCCACTACCAGATGGCGGCGACGCTCAACGGCCTGCCGTTTCCGTGATGTGACGCCCGGTTGTGCTCTGGCGTCTGGCGGCCCTGGTCGGGCGGGCTCACGGCCGAAAGGAACTGCCCATGCAACGGCTCCTGATCCATCAAGCCTGGCGTCGGCTGTGGCGCAGCGGTTTGCTGCGTCGGCTGCACCAGGACCAGCGCGGCGCCGAGGGGATCGAGAAGCTGCTGATCATCCTAGCGATCGTGCTGCCCCTCCTGGGCCTGCTCATCGTCCTGCGTGACGACATCACCGAGTGGGTCAAGGACAGCTTCAGCCAGGTGCGTGACGACGCGGACAATTACGACCCGTCGCTGCCTTGATGAGCCGAAATGGGCCGGCGCAACTGTCGACGCTGCCGGCCTTGCCATGCGATCCTGATGAATGCCCCAAGGTGTTGAGCACAGTGAAGCGCTGGCGTTTGCGGCACTGGCGGCCGTGCTGGTCGTCGCGGGCGTCACCGACTGGCGTTGGGGCAAGATCCACAACCGCCTGACGTACCCGGCGGCGCTGGGGGGCCTGATTTTCTGGGCGGTGGCCTCCTGGGCCGGAGCGGACCGCGGCCTGGGCGCGGCGGTGGTGGGCCTGCTGGCGGGGTTGATCCCCTTCGCCCTGATCTATGCCGGGGGCGGGCTGGGCGGCGGCGACGTCAAGCTCATGGGCGCGGTGGGGGCGATCAGCGCCTCCTGGGCGTGCGTGCTGAGCACCGCGGTCTATGCCTTCCTGCTGGCGGGGGTGATGGCGGCGGTGGTGATGGTGCGGCGGCGGATCGTGCGGCGGACGATGGCCCGGCTGCTGGGCGCGGCCCTTCTGGCTGCGGGACGGGTCAAGCCGGACCTGCCCAACGACAGCCCCACCGTCCCGCTGGGCCTGGCCATCGCCATCGGCGGCATCGTGGCGGGGGGCGAGCAGCTCTTGGGCTGGTCCACGCCGTGGCGCTGGCTTGTGCCTTAGCCCGTCGGCCCTTCCCATGCCGCCAACACGCCAGGAAAATCAACCGCACAGAGCGAAGGCAGGATCGGATAAAGTGTGTAAGGTCCGGCAAGCTCCGGTGATGGGATCGAGGCGGATCGGCGGCCAGGTGATCGGCGGCGCCCTGTCTCGACGAACGCAGCGGCTGCCCGGGCCGGCTCGACGCTAGGCGTGGTGACATGAGCCAGACCCCATCCTCCGACCCGCGTGCCCACGTGCTTGGCCCCGGCGAGCAGGTGGGGCCCTACCAGGTGCTGGAGCAGATCGGCGCCGGGGGCAGCGGCATCGTCTTCAAGGCCCGCGACCCCCTGCTGGACCGCTTCGTGGCGATCAAGCAGATCCGCCTGGAGCCGGGCCCCGACGCTGCGTCGCTGCGCCGGCAGATCAAGCGCGAGGCTGAGGCCCAGAAGCTGGCCGCGGAGGCCGACCCCAGGCACCTGGTGCGCCTCATCGACGTGGTGGACAACGAGCGGGGATTGTTCCTGCTGATGGAATACATCGACGGCCCGTCGCTGGAGCAGGTGCTCGTTCAGCTCGCGGCGCCGATGGATTTGAAGCAGGCGGTGGGGATCATGGCGGCTACGGCGCTGGCGCTGCGCACGATCCACGCCCAGGGGCTGATCCACCGCGACCTGAAGCCTTCCAATATTTTGCTGCCCCGCAGCGGCGGGCTGAAGGTGGCTGACTTCGGCCTGGCAGCGGCGACGGCCCAGCAACGGGCGATGTCGGCTGGGTCGGTGCGGTACATGGCGCCGGAGCTGCTTCGCGGCGAGCCGGCTGACGGCCGGGCTGATCTGTACGCCCTGGGGCTGATCGCTTACCAGATGATCGCGGGGCGTCCGCAGTTTGAAGAAGTATTTCGGATGATCCTGCGCGATCAGCGTCATCAGGCGATGCGCTGGGTCAAGTGGCACACCAACCCGCGGGCCACGGTGCCGCCCTTGAGCGAGCTGCGGCCGGAGACGCCCGTGGTGCTGAGCGAACTAGTGAGCCGGCTGATGGCGAAGGAGCTTCAGCAGCGCATCCCGAGCGCGGAGGATCTGCTCCAGGCGATCGGCCGACACCTGCTGGGAGCTGCCCCGGCTGTGGCTGGCGCTGTGGCTGACCCGGCCATCGAAGCGAACCAGGCGCTGGTTCCCGCAGGAATGCTGACGCGGGCACAGGA
>DASVCG010000092.1:0-4463 GCA_036381755.1 Phycisphaeraceae bacterium
GGCGCCGAGGCCGCCCGCCGCGTGGGCGAGGTGCTCAGCGTGCACGTCATCGCCCGCCCGCACGAGGACCTGTCCAAGCTTTGACCCAGCGGGACAGGGGCCGACCGGGAGCGCGGGCCCTATGGCAAATGCCCGACGCCCGGCTTCCGATCCAACCCCCTTAGCGGAGACGGCTCATGTTTCTTGGCCGCGTCAGAGGGCACGTTGTCGCCACCGCCAAGGACCCGGCGATCAAGGGCCGCAAGCTCCTGGTCATCGAGCCGCTGAAGGTGGAGTACGACCAGCCCGCCCAGGCGGCCAACGAGCGGGAAGTCACCAGCGGCGCGCGCCTGGAGGTGACGGGCAGGGCGATCGTGGCATTGGACATGATCGGCGCAGGCGAAGGGCAACTGGTCCTGGTGGTGCAGGGTTCCAGCGCCCGCATGGCCCAGGGGTGCAACCAGGTGCCCACCGATGCGGTGGTCATCGGCATCGTCGACGAAGCGGTGGTGATGGGCCGGCGGATCGTCTAACCCAACCCCAGGCATGCCCGCGAGCTGCGGATCGATTCGGACAGGGACGCAACGACCATGAGCGCAACGGCTACCGACGAAAAACTGATCGCCAGCGTCGTGGAGGAGGTGCTCAGCCGCCTGGGCACGGGAACCACGCTGACCACGGCACGCGTCGAGTCGACCACGGGCCTCTTTGACGACGTGGATGAGGCGGTGGAGGCGGCCTGGCGCGCCCAGCGCCAACTGGCCGCAGCGGGCCTCCAGGTGCGCGACGGCATCTGCAAGCTCATCAAGCGGATCACCCGCGAGCACGCCCAGGCGTGGGGCCGCTTCGAGATGGAGGAGACCCGGATCGGCCGACTGGATCACAAGATCGCCAAGCTGGAGCTGATCGAAAAAGTGCCCGGCGTGGAGATGCTGCTGACCGCGGCCCACTCGGGCGACGCGGGCATCAGCCTCGACGAGGCAGCGCCGTGGGGCGTCATCGGCGTCATCACGCCGGTGACCCACTCCATCCCCACCCTGGTCGCCAACGCGATCAACATGATCGCCGCGGGCAACAGCCTGGTCGTCAACGCGCACCCGTCGGGGGCCAAGTCAGCGGCGCTGGCGGCCAAGGTGCTCAACCAGGCGATCAAGCAGCAGTTCAACATCGACCCGCTCATCTGCCTGATCGAGAAGCCGACGCTGCGCTCAGCCAGTCAGATCTTCGAGCACAAGGACATCCCGCTTCTGGTGGTGACGGGCGGGCCGGGGGTGGCGCGGGCGGCGCTCAAGCAGGCCAAGCGAGCCATCGTCGCTGGGCCGGGCAACCCGCCGGTGGTCGTGGACGAGACGGCTGACCTGGACAACGCGGCGCGGTCCATCATCCAGGGCGCCGCGTTCGACAACAACCTCCTGTGCATCGGCGAAAAGGAGGTGTTCGTCGTCGAGCCGGTGTTCGACAAGATGATGGACGCGATGGAGCGTGCCGGGGCGATGCGGCTTCGCGAGCAGCAGATCGCCCGCCTCACCGAGGCGGCCTTTGAGTGGAAGGACGACCACTACGCGGTGCGCAAGGAGATGGTGGGCAAGGACCCGCAGGTGCTGGGCCAGGCCGCTGGCGTCGACGTGCCCGCTGGCGTGGAGCTGCTCTTTGGCCAGACGAACGAGGATAACCCCTTCGTGCCCGAGGAGCAGATGATGCCGTTCGTGCCCTTCGTGCGCGTGCGCGATTTCGACGAGGCGCTGGCCCTGGCGATCAAGCACGAGCATGGCTTCGGGCATACCGCGGTCATCCACTCCAACAACCTGGCCCGCATCACGCGGATGGGGCAGGTGATGAACACCACGCTCTTCATCGCCAACGGCCCGTGCACCGCGGGGCTGGGCAGCGGCGGCGAAGGCTACCTGAGCTACTCGATCGCCACGCCCACGGGCGAAGGCGTGACCAACCCGCGCACGTTCACGCGCTTCCGCCGGCTGAGCGTGAGCGGCTCGCTGCGGATCGTCTGATCGCGCGAAGCAGCGGCAGCGGGGCGGTGATCGGGGATTCATGGCTGTGCTGGGCATGGCAGGTTGAACGCGGGACGGTGAACGGATGCAACTGGCGCTGGTGAAAGGTCGGGCCACGAGCACGCTCAAGCACGAGTCGCTGGCTGGGCGGAAGCTGCTGATCTGCCAGATGCTGGGCGCTGACGGCCGGCCCTCGGGCGATCCGGTGCTGGCGGTGGACAACCTGGGGGCGGGCGCGGGGGATCGGGTGATCCTCACCAGCGACGGCCTGGGGCTGCGCGAGCTTTTGGGCCACGGCAACAGCCCCGCGCGGTGGTGGACACTGGGCATTGCGGACGAGTAAGCAGGAAACAGACGCGTCGCACCAGGCGGCGCAGCAAACGCGGATGCCAGACATCAACGAACAACTCGTGCAGCAGGTGGTGGAGCAGGTGATCCGCCTGCTACGGCAGGAGAAGGCTGAGTCGCGCCAGGCGCAGGTGCGTCCGCCCGCGGGCGTGTGCACGGGCGACTACTCCAAGTTCCCCGAGCTGGCCGGCAGGCGGGTGGGTGCGGGCCAAGGCCAAACGGCGTCCGCGGAGCCGCGAGCCGCTTCATCGGTTGATTCAGCGTCATCGCAGGCCCAGGCTGTTGCGGCGCTGACGGGGATCGTCACCGCACAGCAGCTTCAGGAGGCGATGAAGGCCTCGCCTGATGGAACGGTGATACTAGCGCCCGACGCGCGGCTGACGCCGTTGGCCAACGACCTGGCCATGCAGCACGCCGACCTCATCCGCAGGCAGGACCGCGCCCTCAGCCCTGCTTCCTCAGCCGGTACGAGCGCCAATGCCAGCACGAGCGAGGAGCTGCCCTGGCTGTGGTGGGCGCAGGGCTATTGCCCCGCGGTGCAGGAGGTGACGCACCGCTGGTCGGCGCAATTGAGGCCCTCCGCAGCGCCGCGTAATGAGACGGGGCTGGTGCAGGTGATCCGCGACCTGGCCGCGGGCGTGCGCCAGCGCAGCGTGCAAGGCGGATTGCTCTTTGTGCCCAGCGCAGCACAGGCGGTGTGCTATGCCAACCGCGTCGCGGCTCTGCGTGCCGTGGTGGGCACGTGTGCTGAGGCGGTGGAGCAGGCTGTCCGCGATCTGGGCGCCAACGTTTTGGTGGTGGAGTACCCCTACGTCAAGCCCGCGGCGATCGAGCAGATGGTCCAGCGTATGCTCCGCCAGCCGCCCAGGCCGCCGGCCCACGTGATGCGGCATTTGGTGGAACTGCAACGCGACGGACAAGGGAGTTAGGCGCAGCGCATGCGGATCGCACGGGTCATCGGAACTGTGACGCTCAATCGGCGGCTGAGCGACCTCAAGCCGGGGCGGCTTTTGATTGCTGAGGCCCTGGACGACGCGGCGCTGGAGGGGCTTGGCCGCCAGGCCCGGCGCGCCAGGCCCATGCCCGAGTCGCTGGTGGTTTTTGATGAGCTGGGCGCGGGCCTAGGGCAGCTCATCGCGGTCAGCGAGGGGCGCGAGGCGAGCATGCCTTTCTACCCTCAGCGCGTCCCGATCGACGCGTACTGCGCCGCGATCCTCGACGCGGTGGAGCTGACGCTCCCGGCAGGCAGCGGAGCAGCGGCATGAGTCAACCATCGATCCAACAGCTCAAGGAGCAGATGTGCGAGATCGGCCGGCGGATCTGGCTTAAGGGTTTTTGCGCCGGCAACGAGGGCAACCACTCGGTCCGCGTCGGCCCGGACCGCTTCCTGTGCACGCCCACGGGGATGAGCAAGGGCTTCCTCACGCCCGACGACATCTGCGTGGTGGATAGCCAGGGCAAGCAGGTGGAGCGCAACCCCAACGGGCGGAAGCGCACCAGCGAGATCCTCGTGCATCTGGCGATTTACCGGAAGCGGCCGGACGTGAACGCGGTGATCCACAGCCACCCGCCGCACGCCACCGCGTTTGCGGTCGCGGGCATCCCGCTGCCGGAGGGGGTTCATCCCGAGGCGGAGGTGTTTCTGGGCAAGGTCAAGACCGCGCCGTACGCCTTGCCCTCGACGCAGGCGCTGCCCGAGAGCATCCTGCCCTTGATCGGCCCGGAGACGAACACCGTGCTGATGGGCAATCACGGCTCGGTGAGCTTTTCGCACGATTTGATCGACGCTTACTACAAGCTGGAGATTCTCGACGCCTACTGCCGGCTGCTGCTGCTGGTCAAGGGGCTGGGCCGCGTCAACATCCTGGGGACGCGGGAGATGGTCGACCTGTTGAAGGTGAAGGAGAAATTCGGGCTTCCCGATGAGCGTCTGGCCTGCGCAGCCGAGGGGTGCATCGGCCAGGACAACGACGCATTCATTACCGGCTTTGACGTGCGGCCGGTGACCGCGGTGTGCTCGTGCGAGGGAAGCACGGTGACGGTCACCACCGGCGCGCCGGCCCGCGCAGCGGGGTCGTGCTCCTGCGGGTGCGGGGGACGCTGCGGCGCAAGAGGCGGCGCATGTGG
>DASVCG010000093.1:0-4492 GCA_036381755.1 Phycisphaeraceae bacterium
ACTCACGACGATGCGCTACCCGAGCGCCTCACCGACGTGTCCGTGGCTGCGGGCTGGTCCGCGACGGGCGAGCAAGGCCGTCGGCTGGGATTGGTGGCGGGCGTGGGCTACGCGGGCGATGCGCCGTTCGCTGATTCGGAAGCGTTCTACATCCAGGCCGATGTGATCTATGAGCTTCCGCTGGATGAGCGGTCCAAGCTCTCGCTGCTGTTCAACTACCACGGCAACCGGACGTTTTGGCCCGATGTGCCGCTGCCCGCGGTGTCCTACGCCCATCGGGTCAACGATACGCTGTCTTATGTGGTCGGCGCGCCGGCCAGCGAGGTCCGCTGGCGGCCGCACCCGCGCTGGCTCGTGAACATCCGCTACTACGTGCCCACCACGGTGGATGCTGTCGTCGAATACGAGCTGAGCCGCTCCTGGCGGCTGTTCGCCCAGTTCGACAACCGCCTCGACGCCTTTGTGGTGGATGGCCAGGAGGACCGCAGGCTGTTCTTCAGCCAGCGCCGCCTGGAGGCCGGCGTGCGCTATCAGCCCCACCCGCAGTGCGATCTGGTCCTGGCCGGCGGCTATGCGTTCGATCAATCGTTCGAGCGCGGCTGGGACATCCGCGACCTGGACACCGTGCGCGACGTGGACGACAGCCCCTACCTCCGCGGCGGCTTGGAACTGCGGTTCTGAAATGAAAATAGAGGGCAGGGGGCAGCCCCCGGAAGAGGGCAGTAGGGGGCAGACGGCAGGAAATCACCAATCGCCCATCATCAATCACCATGACGAGCAGAGCTGGACATGATCAAGCTAAGTGAACCTCCCCCTCATCCGCTGGTGGCGGCGTCGATTCTCTCGGCGGACTTCGGCCGCATGGCGGAGGAGTGCCGTGACGTGCTGGACAAGGGTGCGGACCTGCTGCACCTGGACGTGATGGACGGCCACTTTGTGCCCAATCTCACCATGGGCGCGGACATGTGCCGGGCGCTCCGCAAGCATTTCCCCGACACGTACCTGGACGTGCACCTGATGGTGGAGAAGCCCGCGGATTTTGTGGACATGTTCGCCGAGGCGGGCGCGGACCTGTTCTCGTTCCATATCGAGGTCTGCAAGCCGCTGCGCAAGCGGGGCACCGAGCCCGACGCCCTGATCGAGCGGATTCATAAGCTGGGGATGCAGGCGGGTTTGGTGGTCAACCCGCCCACGCCGATCGCGTCGATCCAGCCCTGGCTGGGGGATGTGGACCTGGTCCTGATCATGAGCGTGAACCCCGGCAGGGCGGGCCAGCGGTTCATTCCCGCTGCCTTGGACAAGGCCCGCTGGATCAAGCCTAAACTCAGTTCTAATCAGCGGTTGGAGATGGACGGCGGCCTCAACCCCGACACCGCGGCCCAGGCGGTGGCTGCGGGGGTGGACGTGCTGGTGACCGCGTCGGCTCTTTTTGGCGCCCAGGACCGGGCTGAGGTGATCCGCCAAATGCACGCTGCCGGGGCGGATCGCCCCCCGGACGCGTCCTCACCCAAGGTTTGACCCATTCGACGCCGATTCATAGGATAGACAGCGTCATCGGCGGCTTTTTTGCCCCCAGACGGGGCGGCTGGCGCGATTTGGGGATTGGTGTAACGGTAGCACGACTGGCTCTGGACCAGTTAGTCCTGGTTCGAATCCAGGATCCCCAGCTTTCCCCTCTTCCGGGCGGATTTCCCAAAGAAGCGCGAGCGTAAACAGGCCAATGAGCCCGCGATCGCGCAGCGTGCTTGCGTATCCGCTACTGGGCTGGATGAGCAAACGCCTGCTGAAACGCCTGTTAGCTAACTAAATAGCTGAGCGGCCGGTCCCCTTGCTGGCCCGGGCGGCTGGTGCGGGTTTTGGCCCGGCTTGCCGGGGACTGTTGGAGCTTGGTCGGTCGAGGGGGAGCGAATTCGGCGGATGCGGACGTCGCCCTTTTGCGGGCCTAGAGTTGGCAGGAGCAGGGCTGTGCCGGGGCGGGCCGGCGGCCTGCTTGGGATGGCAAGCCAACAGGAGCCTGACCATGAAACGAGCGACGCTGGCTGGTCACCCGTTGCATCCGCAGTTGGTTAGCGGCCCGATCGGGCTGCTGCCGTTCAGCCTCGCGATGGACCTGGCCTACCACGCCACCGGGCGGGAGTCATACGCCCAGGCGGCCTACTACGCCATGGTGGGCGGCGCCGCGACCGGGCTGGCTGCGGGCGCGACCGGGGCGGCGGATTATTTGACCATCCCCGACCGCACCGCGGCCAAGCAGGTCGCCAACACGCACGCCTTGCTCAACCTGGCGGTTTTGGGGATCTACGGCGCGAGCCTGGCGATGCGCCGCAAGGAGCGCCGACCCAGCCTCGCTGCTACGCTCCTGTCCGCGGTGGGTGCTGTGGGGCTGATGGTCTCGCAGTGGTATGGCGGGCAGTTGGTTTATCACCACGGCATGCGCGTCCGTGAGCGCGAGGAGGCCCGGGCCCGCCTGCCCGCTGATCAGGTCATGGAGCGCGGCTTCCGCCGCATCCAGCGGATGATGCCCCAGCGCGGGCCTGCAACGAAGCTGGGCGCCGCAATCGCAGCGGCCTGATCCTTCACCAGCCTGGCCAGAATCAACCCCGCCGACCGGCCCCGCGATCGGGAGTTTTTAGGCGCGCATGCGGGCGCGCATGGCAAGCCTTCTTTCCCGATAGAAAGATCAGCCGCTCCAGGTTGATCGATCAAGGCTGAAAGAGCATGCGGAGGTACTGGCGGTCGTAGGCCACGCCCAGCGCACACTCGACCAGCTGGACCGTGGCGTCCTGCGGGCCTTCCAGCGTGATCCGGATTTCGTTGACGCCTTGGCGCAGGGGGCTTGTGTCCTGGAGGGGCAGTTGAACGTAGGCGGTGGGTGCCGTGGCGGGGGCGCGCCCGGTGGCGGCCAGGTAGTGCGACGCCACGGAGCCTTCGAAGATCGGTTGATCATTGATCGCCACCGCCAGGTGCGTGTCGGCTGAGGCATCGCGGAACCCCAGCCGCAGCGCGCAGCGGTCCGGCTGTAGCGCCGCGTCGGGCGCGTTGAGGTCATCCCCCACGATGAGCTTCAAGCGAAGCGGCTCACCTGCGGTGAGGGCGACGGGCACCTGCTTGCGGTATTGGTACGTGTCCTCGTGGTCCAGGTAGTAGGCCGGGGTGACAGCAAAGACCTTGTCCGCCAGGCTCAGCGCCGCGGGCGAGGCCAAGTCGCGCATGATGCGGTAGACGCGGTCGGTGTAGGGGCGGACCGCGTAGTCTTCGTGCTGGAAGTTGAATAATTCGAAGCCCGAGGCGCCCATATGCCAGTAGTTGGCCGCGGCGCCGCGCACCAGCGCCGGCGTGACCTGCCGCTGGGCCCGCTGGGCGTAATCGGCGGCGGAGGGGTTGTGGCTCAAGGGCCAGCGCCACGACGTGCGCGGGTACAACGCGGGATAAACCTTGCAGCCGGCGGGCTCGGCCAGCGCGACGAACTCATCCACCGGCATGTCGTGCGCCAGCGTCATGAGCTGCGCCGGGATCAGCACGTCCACCAGCCCTTGCTGCACCCAGGTGGGGATATCCAGCCCGGCCCAGCGGCAGTTCCTGAGCGAAGGCGGGATGCGCACCAGCAGGTAATAAGGTCGGCCGTTGTCCTGCTGGGCCTGGTCGAGCCGCTGCCGCACCTTCGCCACCAGGTCGGTCATGAGGTGGGCACGCTCCTGGGCCGTGCCGCGCGGGAAAAAGACCTGCACGCGGTTGAAGTCCAGCTCGATGCCGTCCATGATGTCCTGGTAGCGGTCGATCACCTCGAAGATGACCCCCAGGCGGTAGTTGCGCACCTCTTCGTGGGAGAAGTCCAGCAGGTTGCCGTAGTGCTCGTCGCTGAGGATGGGCGAGCGGTCGGTGCCGATGGTGTAGGTTTCGTGGTGCTTGATCCAGAACTCGCCGGTGAGGGGGTAGTTGAACGGGTCGAACATGAAGTGGTCGTCGTTCATGCGGTAGGAGGGGATGAAGTAGAGGCCCAGCTCCTTGGCGCGCTGCCCGGCGACGCGGATGGCGTCCTTGCCCGCGGCCATGCCGGTCTTGACGTTGAGGATGCGCTGCGCCCACTTGTCGTCCTCGCTGCGCGGGTTCTCGGAGAACTCGTCGTATTTGGTCTTCCGCCAGCCCCAGACGCTGGCGACCTTGGTGGGGTAGTACAGCACGTCCGAGCCGGCGCCGACCGAGTAGGTCAGCGTTCTGACCGGCGTGCCCGTCAGGGCGTCGATGCTGGCGCGGAGGTTCTGCATCGCGCGTTCGCTGTCCATGCTGGTGAAGGCCAGGTCGCCGTCGTCGTTGAAGATCAGCCCGAAATCGGGCAACTCCCGCGCCTGGGCCAGCGGGTGAACCATCACCGCTGCCAGAATCGCTGCAACCCATCCGCTGAGCATGATCATTTGTCGCGTCATGGGATGGCTCCCTGATGATGAAGGGAAAGGCGAACGGTCAAGCTGCGTCAAGCCGGCGTGAGCCTGTA
>DASVCG010000094.1:0-10592 GCA_036381755.1 Phycisphaeraceae bacterium
GTTCAAGGCCCGCAAGGTGCACATGGCGGTGGTGCTCGATGAGTACGGGGGCACCGCGGGACTGGTCACCATCGAGGACGTGCTGGAGGAGATCGTGGGCGAGATCCGCGACGAGTACGAGGTGGTGGAGGAGCCCCCGCAGATCCAGCGCATCGACGAGAACACCGCTGAGGTGGACGCCCGCCTCCACGTTGACGACTTCAACGACGCCATCGGCGTCCAACTGCCCGAGGACGAGGACTACGACACCGTCGGCGGCTTCGTCTTCGCCACGCTGGGCCGCATCCCCAAGGCCGGCGAGTCGTTCGACTACGCCAACGTGCGCTTCACGATCACCGCGGTGGAGCGGACCAAGGTCAAGCGCGTCCGGGTGGAGCGGCTCCAGGAGCAGCCCGCCTCAGCCAACGGCTCCGGCGCCCCCAAGCCCGCCTAGGCCGCGGGGCCGCTCCGCATCCACTCCGCGTCCGTACCCACCGTCAGCAGGCGCTGCCCCGCGCTGCCGGGAAGCCCGCGATCACCCGGCATGGGCGGCAGCGCCTCTTGCATGAAAAGCCCTACAATAATCGCCATGACCGACATCCGCTTCTATAACACGCTGACGCACCGGATCGAGCGGTTCGAGCCGCTGAGCCCGCCCGACGTGTACATGTACAACTGCGGGCCCACGGTGTACGACTTTGCGCACATCGGCAACTTCCGGGCTTTTGTGTTTGCTGACGTGCTGCGGCGGTTCCTGGAGCTGGCCGGCTACCGCGTGCACCAGGTGATGAACATCACCGACGTGGGGCACATGACCGAGGAGGAGCTTACCGACGGCCAGGGCCAGGACAAGATGGCTGTGGCGGTCGAGCGGCTCAAGACGGCCAAGAAGGCCGGCCGGCTCACCGCTGATGAGGTCGCCGACCCCTCCGACCCCTACCAGGTGGCCCAGTATTACACCCGCGCGTTCCTGGAGGACGCCCGTCGGCTGCGGCTCAAGATCGCTGACGAGCCCGAAAACCTGCCCCGCGCCACCCAGCACATCCAGCAGATGCTCCAGATCATCCAGAAGCTGCTGGAGAAGGGCGTGGCTTACCAGGCCGAGGACGGGGCGGTCTACTTCAGCGTCGAGAAATTCCCTGAGTACGGCCAGCTTTCGGGCAACACGATCGAGAAGCTACGAGGCGGCGCGGGCGGCCGTGTGCTCCAGGAGCACCAGCTTGGCAAGCGGCACCCGGCGGACTTCCTCCTCTGGAAGCCCGACCCCAAGCACGTGATGAAGTGGGACTCGCCCCTGGGCACCGGCTACCCCGGCTGGCACATCGAGTGCTCCGCCATGGCCATGCACGCGCACGGCCGCGATGTGATCGACATCCACACCGGCGGGGAGGACAACATCTTCCCCCACCACGAGTGCGAGATCGCCCAGTCCCGCAGCTACACGGACCAGCCTTACTTCGCCCGCTACTGGCTCCACACGCGTTTCCTGCTCGTGGAAGGCCAGAAGATGTCCAAGAGCAAGGGCAACTTCTACACCGTGCGCGATCTGCTTCAGCGGGGCATCGACCCGGTGGTGATCCGCTATGAGCTGTTCAAGGCGCACTACCGCTCGAACATGAACTTCACGCTCAAGGGCCTGGAAGATTCGGCCAGCGCGGTGCGCAAGATCCGCGATACCGCAGCGATCCTGGAGCGCGAGGCCCAGGCCCGCGGCGAGGAAACTCCCGCGCAGGCCAACGGCGATCACCCGGTGGTCAGGCGGTTCATCGACGCGCTGGCGGACGACCTGAACATGGCTGGCGCGCTGGCAGCGGTGTTCGAGTTCCTGCCTGAAGCGCACGCGCAGCCGGCGCACGCGCTGGGCGTGCTACGCACGCTGGATCAAGTTCTAGCGGTGCTGCCCACGCCGGAAGAGCGTCGCCAGCAGGAGGATGAAGCGGCGCGTCAGTGCGCGGAATTGGACGCGGCGCGGGCGCGGAAGGACTACGCCACAGCGGACCGCATCCGCCAGCAGCTCATCGACGCTGGTTATGAGGTCAAGACCACGCCGCAAGGCACCGTGGCCACCCGCAAGCTGGCCTGATCGGGGGATTTCGGAGCGATTCCGGGGGATTTCGGGAGATTCACGCTGGCGGGGATTTCTCCGCTGCACGCCTTGGCAGCGGGGTGAGGCCGCCTGTGGGTGGGCTGGCTACTCAGCGATCTCTACGCCTTCGTAGGCGTACCGCTCAGCGATGAACTGCTCCAGCGGGTGCACCGGCGCCAGCACGAATCGGAACGGCGTCGGGCAGCAGCGATGCAGCAGGCCGATCGCGCTGGCCAGCGTTTCCCATGCTGTCGCGCAAACCAGCTCGCCCTTCTCCTGACGCAGCGGCAGCACCAGGTAGTCCCACGCATCGTGAGCAGAAATGATGCTCAGGCAGGCTGGGTCAAATGGCTCATGGGCTAAATGGACCTGCGGGCACTCCCGGGCCAGCGCAGCAGCGCAGGCTTCCCAGAGCTTGTTTTCCTCCAGGCTGAACATCTCCGCGATGATCAAGCCGATCGGGCGAGAATCCATCCGCTGACGGGTTAGGGCCTGACGCCACTGATCGTCCGTGATGACCCCTTGCTCCACCAGCACCCTGCCTAGTCGGTCCGCGTGCATGCACGGCCTCCGCGATCCATCTTTCTCTTTCTTTAATCAAGATCGCATCAAGATCGCTTAGGTTTATCGGCAAAAAAGAACCGCGGCGTTAATGGCTCCCCGGCCCCCGGACCTGACCCCGGACCCGACCCCCGGCCCTCGGAAAAAGGCACAGGGCAGGCGCAGACAAACCGCCAAGGTAGATCAACCACAAGATAGATAAACCACACAGACACAGGGAAAGATAGAGGGCAGGAGTCAGGCGAGGGAAATGGGGGATGTTTGATTTGTGATGTGAAAAGGTCGGGGTGACGTCCGGGAAAATCACCCACCACCCATCGTCAATTCCCGTTTCGCAGTCGGCTATTTTCGCGGCTGGTTCTGCGGGCTAGGAGCACAGCAGGGCCGGTGGCCGCGGAGCTTGACGAGGGTGACGCAGTTGCCCGCTTTGTTGAAGCGGACCTCGCTCATGTAGGCGCGCATCAGCAGGACGCCGCGCCCGCAGGGGCGGGTGAGGTTTTCGTCGAGGGTCGGGTCGGGCACCGCGGTAGGCTCGAAGCCGCACCCCTCGTCGCAGATGGTGATCTCCACCCGCTGACTGTCGACGCGGTATTCGATGGTGACATGCTTGGCCGGGTCGCCGCAGTTGCCGTGGCGGATCGCGTTGGACAGCGCCTCCTCCATCGCCAGTCGGATGGCGAAGACGCAGTCGGCGTCGTAGCCGAAGCGCTCGACCTCGCTCAAAACCGTCTGCTGAACACCGGGGATTTCGCTCAACCGGTTCGGGATCACCATTTTCCTGGCGGCTGCGCTTCCCATATCACGACCGATGCGCCCCGGCCCGTGGCGAGAGGGCTTCAAGGTTATTTGAAGCTCGCCAGCGCCTTTTGATTGTCCTGGTGGATCTGAAAGAGCTTGTCGAGCTTGGTGATCACGAACACCTCATAGATCTGCGGGTCGATGCGGGCCAAACGAAGCTGCCCGCCCTTCTGGCGGATCTTGTTGTTGATCGTGATGAGGGTGCCCAGAGCGGCGGAGGAGAGGTGCTCGACGTTATGGAAGTCGATGAGGATCTTGGGGTTGTTGTGCCGTTCGATGACGGCCGCGATCTCCTCGCCGATCTGCTGGATGTTGGCCTCCTCGAGGATGTTGCGATCGAGGAACTCGATCGTGGTGATGTCACCCTCCTCGTGGACACGTAGACGCGAATCTTTGAACGTCATCGAGCCGGTCTCCTGGGGCCTGCGAAGCGGCGCGCAACGTATCTTTTCCTAAGTCGCGTGTCAAGCTGAAGCAATGGGACCGCTGGCTAGGCCGGCCGGGGCAACAGCGCATCCAGGCCCTGGCGGTAGTCGCGGTAGCGGGGCCGCCAGCCGGTCCGCTGACAGGTGATCGTGGGGTCCAGGGTTTTGGAGGAAGCGCTGCGGAGGCGCTGGAGGTTCAGCCCCAGGCTCACCGCGGCCTGGACATCATCGAGCACGGCGGGCGGGTTCAGGCCCAGCCGCTGGGCCAGGTGGGTGTAGTAGTCAATCCGCGGGACGGGCCTGCCGTCGCAGCCCAGCTCCACACGGCCCGCGCCGGCTGAGCGCATCACCGCCAAGAGCAGGTCCGCTGCGTCCTCCACGTGGATCAGGTTCAGCATCGCCTGCGGGTCGCCCACCAGCGGCGCGCCTTGCTGGAGGGCCTGCTGACCGATGATGCGGCCCGGACCGTAGAGCCCCGCCAATCGCACCACGTAATACGACGCCCCGGCCTGGAGCCACAGCCGCTCACCCTCCAGCAGCAGCTTGCCGCGCTCATCCAAGGGTTGAGCGGGGGTATCGGCATCGACGCGGGCGCCGTCGCGCTGGCTATAGACCGCGGTGGAGGAGGTCATCACAGCCCGTCGCACACGGGCGTGGCGCAGCGTCTTGACCAGGTGGGCTGTGCCGCCGAGGACGACTTGCCTGGGCGAAGGGGACTGCCCCGGCCGGCCGGGCGGGACCAGGTGGTACACGTCCAGCGACTCCGCCTCCATTGCCGGGCGCAGCGCCGCCAGCGTCAGGGGCTGGGTGACCTGCACGAGCATCGGCCGCACGCCTATCCGGGCCAACTGCTGCGCCCGCTGCGTCGAGCGCGTCGTGCCGTACACCACGCCCCCCATCGCCAGCAACCGCTGGGCCACGTGCCGACCCAGGTAGCCGCAACCCACGATCAACGCGGTGGGAGCCAGGGGCAGTTCCGGAGAAGATTGCGCGGGCATAGGCTCGATGGAGGGTGAATCTTTCCCCCGGCCGATGTTTTACCCAGCGTTCTAGTTGAGAGGAAATCCATCCTCCGACACCGCTGGCCCCAGCCGCTGGGCCATCTCCAGCGTTCGGCGGACCTGGCGCAGGTACCGCTCCAGCCAATCCGCCCGTGCCTCGACGTTCGCTTCAGCGAGCATCGCGTAGCGCTGCTCGGGGTCCTGACACAGCGAGAGGATCACCAGGTCCACCAGGGCCGCGGTGGGCACCTCGCGGCTGAGCCATTGATGAATCGCGCTGACCGCGGCCAGTTGCTTGAGCAGCGGATCGCTCAGCAGGGCCTCCAGCCGGGCGCGCTCCTCGCCCAGGTCGATCTCCATCGGCGTGCCAAGCTCGGTGGGCTCCAAGAGCGCCAGGCGGTAAGGCTGATGCTCCACCTCGCGGACGATCTTCGCCCGGCACACGCCCTGGAGCAAAATGTTGTACCGCCCGTCGTGCAGCTTCTCGTGCCGAACGACGTAGCCCACGCACACGTGCTCCCGCAGCGGGGGGTTGCTCTGGTTCTGGTGCTTGCTGCGCGGGCTCTTGAGCACCGCCATGGCGATCAGGCCGGTGGAGTCCAGGGCTTCGCGTGTCATCTGCCGGTAGCGGGGCTCGAAGATGTGCAGCGGCACCGTCGCGTGCGGCAATAGCGCGCAGGCCGCCAGGGGGAACAGCGGGATCGGCTTGGCGAAATCAATCATCAGCGAATCGGGCATACCGCATTTTAGGCGGTCCGGCCGCTGCGGACTCGCTTGCCTTTCTTAGATCTGGAAATCGTGGGCCTGCTGTGATTCAGCCTGTTTGCCTCTGCCGCGCGGGCGGATCTGGCTGACGCGCAGCTCGGGTTTTTTCATGGTCACCGTGTGCCCCGCGGGGA
Source organism: Phycisphaeraceae bacterium (assembly GCA_036381755.1). Taxonomy (GTDB): domain Bacteria; phylum Planctomycetota; class Phycisphaerae; order Phycisphaerales; family Phycisphaeraceae; genus DASVCG01. Next base: position 5,750 of record DASVCG010000094.1, read on the forward strand.
CCGAGGAGGTGATGAACACCGACCCGCCGATCACCGAGCCCTTGCCGATCACGGTTTCGCCGCCCAGGATGATCGCCCCGCCGTAGATCGTCACGTCGTCCTCGATCGTCGGGTGCCGCTTGCGTCCGCGCCAGGCCTGCCCGCCCTTGGTGGACAGCGCGCCCAGCGTCACGCCCTGATAGATCTTGACGCGGTCGCCGATCACGCACGTCTCGCCGATCACCACGCCCGTGCCGTGATCGATGAAGAACGACTCGCCGATCTGGGCGCCGGGGTGGATGTCGATGCCCGTCTCGTTGTGGGCGTACTCGGTCATCATGCGCGGCAGGAGGGGGACCTTGAGCTGCCACAGCTCGTGGGCGACGCGGTAGATGAACACCGCGTCCACGCCGGGGTAGCAGAAGATCGTCTCATCGGTGGACACCGCGGCCGGGTCGCCCTCGAACGCGGCCTGCACGTCCAGGGCCAGCTTGCGGCGAAGCTCGGGGATGCGGTCCATGAACTGCGCAGCGATCTCCTGGGCCTTGCGGTCGCACTCCTCGCACTCGTCGCCCCGGCCGTTGCCCTCGGTGCGGTTGACGTGATAGCGTATCGCCTGGCGCACCTGCTCATAGAGCAGGTCGTGGATCTCCAGCAGCAGCTCGCCGGCGTGGAAGCGCACGTTCTGCGTCGTGAGCCGCTGCTCGTCGAAGAAGCCCGGGAAGATCACCCGGCGAAGCAGCTCAATCAGCTTGATCGCCTTGGCCCGGTTGGGCAGGAACGTGGCGTTCAGGTGGTGCAGCGAAGGCTGGTCCTGGTAGCTTTGCACCACCTTGTCGACCAGCCCGCTCAGCCACGCCGCGGTTTGGTCGTTGTTGGCTGGGGAGGGCTCGCTTGGCATGATGGTATATCCTACCCAATCCCGCGGCGGCGGTTCGCCTCGCCACCGAAAGCAGCCGGCGACGCTGGCACGCAGCGGGCGGATCGCTACAGTTGATCGCCACGCGCCCGAGCATCCGCCGGGAGCCTCGAACGAGCCCAAGCCATGACCAAGCTCAGCGTCAACGTGAACAAGGTGGCCCTGCTCCGCAACAGCCGCCAGGGCGACATCCCCAGCGTCATCCGGGCCGCCCGGATCGCCCTGGACGCCGGGGCGCACGGCATCACGGTGCACCCTCGGCCCGATCAGCGGCACATCCGCCCCGCTGACGTGGACGACATCGCCGACCTGCTGCGCCAGCCCCCCTACCGCGACCGCGAGTTCAACATCGAGGGCAACCCCTTCCTGGGCCACTACATGGACATCGCGCGCAAGGTTCGGCCGAATCAATGCACGCTCGTGCCCGACTCGCCCGATCAGCGCACCAGCGACCACGGCTGGAACCTGGCCCGCGACGGATCACGACTCAAGCCGATCGTGCGCGAGCTTCAGGACCTGGGCTGCCGGGTGAGCCTGTTCATGGACCCGGCGCCCCAGCAGATCGACCTGGTGCCCCAAACCGGCGCCAACCGCATCGAGCTGTACACCGAGCGCTACGCGCAGGCCCAGGCCGCGGGCGGCCCGCAGGCCGACCAGGTCTGGCAGCAGTACGCCCAGGCCGCCCAGCACGCCCAGAAGCTGGGCCTGGGGGTCAACGGTGGACACGACCTGAACCTGCACAACCTGGGCCGCTTCGTCGCCATCCCCGGCATCCTGGAGGTCTCCATCGGCCACGCCCTCATCGCTGACGCCCTGGAGCTGGGGCTGGCCCAGGCTGTGCGGGCCTACCTGGACGTGATCGCCCAGGCTCAGGCCGCCCGGTAACACTTCCCGCCCGTCAGGCGTATGGTTTTACACACAGGGGGGCCTGACCGCGGCCAGCAGGTCGAGCGCTTGGCCCCTACCGTTCCCCGGGGCGATTCCCAACCGTCGCAGCAGCGAATCGGCCCGCCTGGCGTCCTGCTTCGCTTCAATCCCTTTTCGATGGAGCCTCTCTCATGTTGACCCGCTGGCGTCTACTCAAGCAGATCGGCTGGTGTGCGATCCTGGGCGTGTGCATGGCAGCCCCGACAGCCTGGGCCGGGCTCAAGGAATACGTTCAGCAGCCCGACGACAGCTACCACTACGAGCTGGTCAACCAGACGCCCCTGGGGCCTTGTCAGGCGTACCTGGTCCGCATGACCTCCCAGACCTGGCGGCAGATCCCCTGGGAGCACTGGCTAGCGATCATCGTCCCGCCCCAGGTGGACCACCCCGACAAGGCGGTCCTGGCCATCATGGGCGGCAACAACGACTCCGACCCGCCCCAGGTGAACTCCAAGGAAGCGCAGATCCTGGGCCTGGTGGCGGCGCAGGCCCGCGTGCCTACCGCGGTGCTCCTCCAGGTGCCCAATCAGCCTCTGTTTGACGGCCTGCGCGAGGACGCGCTGATCGCCTACACCTTCGACCGCTACCTGGAGGAAGGCGACGAGGACTGGCCGCTGCTCTTGCCCATGGTCAAAAGCGCCGTCCGCGCGATGGACACCGTGCAGAGCGTGCTGCGCCAAAAGCACCAGTGGGACGTCCAATCCTTCATCGTGACCGGCGCCTCCAAGCGCGGCTGGACGACCTGGCTGACCGCTTCGGTGGACCCGCGCGTCCAGGCCATCGCCCCCATGGTCATCGACATGCTTAACCTCAACGAGCAGATGGAGCATCAGATCCGCAGCTACGGCCGCATCAGCGAAAAAATCCACAACTACACCGATCTGGGCCTGATCGAACGGCTCAAGACCGAGGCCGGCCAGCAACTGTGCGCCATCGTGGACCCCTACCACTACCGCGACCTGCTCACCATGCCCAAGCTGATCCTGCTGGGCACCAACGACCCCTACTGGACGGTGGACGCGGCCAATCTCTACCTGACCGGCCTGCGAGGCGCGACCTACCTCCACTACGAGCCCAACGCCGGCCACGGCCTGGGCCCCGGTGCGATTCCCGCGCTGATGGGGTTCATCCGCTCCATGGTCAATGAGAAATCCCTGCCCCAGCTCCACTGGCAGCACGAGCCGAACGGCGCGTTCGTCGTCACCTGGGACCGGCCGCAGGCGGAGGCGACGCTGTGGACAGCCAAGTCGCCCAACCGCGACTTCCGCCAGGCGACCTGGGCAGCCCAGCCGCTGGAAGGTTCAAGCCGATGCCAGGTGAACGTGCCCGCGCCGCAGTCGGGCTACGTGGCCTACTACGTGCAGGTGAGCTTCCCCGACGCGATGGGCCTGCGGCTGAGCACGCCGATCACCGTCCTGCCTGAAACGATGCCCGCAACACCGGCGGAAGGGTCGTGACCGCGAACCGCGTCGATGCAGCAGCAACGGGCGCGACGCTGACAACCTGCGCTCCCTCAATGCGACCTGATAGCCCGCCCCCCAACGGGGGCACGACTGATGGCGCGACGCGGGCGACCCGCGCTTCCTCAATGCGAGGCTTGCTCGTACCGCTGACGGGCTGTCTTGAGCTGCGTGCGGGCGTCGTCGATCAGCCGGCGAAGCTCCGCGGGCATGGGCGTGCTGCGCCAGCGCTCTTCCAGGGCTGTGGCGTGCTGATCGATGAGCAGCTCAGCCCGGTCCAGCCCCAAGGCACGCTCCTGGGGATCGACCTCCTCCAGATGCTCCAGCGCGAACCACACCGCCTGGAGCATGATGATGTCGGGCACGGACTGGCGCATCCGCACGCCCGCGTCGTCCTGGGGCAGACCCACCGCCTGCCTGGCGAACTGGACCCACCGGCCCAGCATCGCCGCCCAGGTCAGGCGCTGCGGGTGCAGCGGCTCAAATGAGGAGGCGGGTTCCTGCGGCACGTCAGCAGTGTATCGGCGGAGGGCCCGCGGGCTAGAGCTGATCCAGGCGAACCGTCTCGCCGCTTTGCGCCGACTGGTGGATCGCCTCGACCTTCTTCATGTACCGCAGGCCTTCGTGGAAATCGGGGCTGACGCTCCAAGATCGGCCTTGCCGGGCGGCGCGGACGGCCTCGATGAAGTCGCGCTCCACCTGCCAGTCGCGCTTCAGGTCTGCCGGCACGTCGACTTGGCGCAGCTCCCGGCCCAGCGGGGCGAACCAGATGGACGACGACCTGATATCGACGCGCAGCGTGCCCTTGGAGCCGTCGATCGTCACCTGATCAGCCCGCTCGTGGCCCGCAACGCCGCTGTGGTGCTCGCTGATCGCAGCCCCGCTGCGCAGCGTGCCTTGGATCAACACGATCTGCGGGATGCGGATGGCGTAGGGCTGGCCCCGGTCGTCGGTCTTGGCGGGGATGGGCGTGGCGGTCGTGGCGGCCAGCGTGTCGTACTCGCCCAACCAGGCGTTGAGCGTCTCAGCCCAGATGCCCACTGCCAGCACCTGCTTGCCTGAATACTCCACCCGCTCGCGCCATGAGACGCCCGGCTTGAGGTTGGCGTCGGACAAGGACGCCACGCGCACGCTGCGCACCTGGCCGAGTTGATCGCTGTCGATCAGGTGGCGGATGTAAGGCTCCCAGGGCATGCGGTGCGGCGGGGGGCAGATCATGTGAACCAACTGCGGGTGGGCCTCCACGGCCTGCACCATCTGACGCGCTTCAGCCAGGTCCATTGCCATGCGCGCCTGGCAGAACACGTGCTTGCCCGCGTCCAGCGCCGCCACCGACATCTCCTTGTGGCGGTAGGGCCAGGTGCCGATCATGATCGCGTCCAGGTCGTCCCGCTCCAGCAGCCGACGCCAGTCGGTCTCCACCTCCGCGATGCCGAACTCGCCGGCGATCCGACGCCCGCTGGCCTCGCTGCGGTTGCACACGACGCGCACCTCCACGCCTTCGATCTGGCGGAGGTTGGGCAGATGACGCTGACGAAAAATATCCCCCGCCCCGATG
>DASVCG010000095.1:0-4055 GCA_036381755.1 Phycisphaeraceae bacterium
TCGCTGCGCTTCAGGCCGTTCTCCTTGAGCTGACGCGGCACCAGATACCGCCTTGCAATCTGGAGCTTGTCGTGATCGGTGTAGCCGGGGATCTCGATCACCTCCATCCGGTCGCGCAGCGCCGGCGGCACCGTGCCCATGTAGTTGGCGGTGGCAATGAAAATCACCTGCGAAAGATCGAAGGGCACGTCGAGGTAGCGGTCCACGAAGGCGTGGTTCTGCCTCGGGTCGAGCACCTCCAGCAGGGCCGAGGCCGGGTCGCCGCGGAAATCGGCCCCGATCTTGTCCACCTCGTCAAGCATCATGACCGGGTTGTTCGTGCCCGCGCGGCGGATCTCCTGGATGATCCGCCCGGGCATCGCGCCGATGTACGTGCGGCGGTGGCCGCGAACCTCAGCCTCGTCGCGGATGCCCCCCAGCGACATCCGCGCAAACTGCCGGCCCAGCGCGTCGGCGATAGACTGGCCCAGGCTCGTCTTGCCCACTCCCGGCGGGCCCACCAGGCACAGGATCGGCCCGCGCCCCTGCGGGTTGAGCTTCCGCACCGCCAGGTACTCGATCAGCCGACGCTTGACCTTCTCCAGGTCGAAGTGGTCGCGGTCCAGGATCCGCTGGGCGCGTTCCAGGTCCAGGTTGTCTTTGCTGGCCACTTGCCAGGGCAGGTCCGCTAGCAGCTCCAGGTAGGTCATGATGACCGAGTATTCCGGGCTCACCGGCGGGATCACTTCCAGGCGGCTTAGCTCGCGCTGGGCCTCCTCCATCACCTGCTGGGGCGGGCCGGCCTTTTCCAGCCGCTCGCGGAGCTGCTGCACAGCCTCGGCGCCGGTGTCGGCCTCGCCCAGCTCTCGCTGGATTGCCTTCATCTGCTCGCGCAGGAAGATCCGCCGCTGCGTCTGGCCGATGGAGCTTTGCACGTCCTGCTGGATCTTCCGCTGGAGCTTGGCCATTTCCAGATGGCGGGCCACGTGGTGCAAAACCGTCTGGACGCGCTGGGCCACGTCGGTCTGGGCCAGCAGCTCCTGCTTCTCCTGGACGGACAGGTCCAGGTTGGCGGCCAGGAAATCGGCCAGGTTGCTGGGGTCCTCGATGTTCATCAGCACCGTCACCGCCTGCTCGGCCGCTTCGGAGGTGAGCTCGATGAGCTGGCGGGCCTGGGTGCGGAGCTGCTGCACCGAGGCCTGGAACTCGTCGCCCTCGCCGGGCTTCTCCGCAAGCGGCTCCACCGTTGCGCGGAGGTAAGGCTCGCGCTGGAGGATGTTGCGGAGCCGCACGCGGCGCAGGCCGTGCACGATGATGGAGACGGTTTCATCGGGCTGGCGGATGAGCTTGAGGACCATGCCCGCCACGCCCACCTCATAAAGCCCTTCGGGGCTAGGCTCGTCCTGCTGCTCCTGCTTCTGAGTGAAGAAGGCGACGATCTTGGACTGGGGCAGCGAGTCATCCAGCAGCCGCCGACTGCTGGGCCGGCCCACCCCCAGGGGGATGATGGTCCCCGGGAACAGCACCGTGCCGCGGATGGGTAGCACGGGCAGGGCGCGGGGGATCTGCGACCGGGAGTCGTCGTCGGCGGGCGCGGGCGTGGGAGCGCCCTTGCCCGATTCCGGGCTCGCGGGGGTCGCAGGCGGAGCTTTGCGCGCAGCCTGAGCGTCCGGGTCCGTCGCGGCTTGATCCGTCGCAGCGTCCTGATGAGCCGGTTGATCCGACTCGCCCTCGTCGGGGCGGAGCGGCTCCTGGGCAGGCTGATCCTCGCGATTCTTGGCAGGGGGGGACTGGCTCATGCGATTCATCAACCCTTGCGTACCGGGAACAATCAATCAGCCTGGCTGGCCGAGGGCTTCAGCGGCAGGGTGATCCAGAGCAGGCCGTCGGTGTAGGTGCTGTGCACCCGGTCCAGGTCGACCGTTTCCGGCAGCGCCACCACCCGACGGAACGGGCCGTAGTCGATCTCCATACCCACGATGCGCATGGGCTGCTGGCGGCGATGGCGCGGTTCGGGCGCCTTGCGGATGCCCTGGATCAGCAGCCGGCCCGCCTCCACGCGGACCTCCAGCTCGCGCCGGTCCACCCCCGCCAGGTCCACGCACACCTCCAGCCGGTCGGGCAGTTGGTAGATGTTCACCGCTGGCGACCAGGCCTGCGTCGTGGGCGAGAACGAGCCGAAATTGTGATATACTGTCGTCTGGCGGAGAATGGTCCCGATACGGACGCTGAACGACGGGGTGGGGTCACGTCGGGTCATAGGGCCTTGCTCGGTGCCTGAAGGCTGGAATTTATCCGCTACCCTCCATGTTAGCTAACTTGAAGGCTCGCGGCAGCATCGCGAAGCAGGAATAGGGCCCGCCCCGCAAGGGGGCAACGGCCAGGCGAGCCCGGCCGACGCCGAGGCAGGCAGTGTTTTGTCCCTCCGCAGGCTTGGACCTACTATTGTCTTGGCTGCGCAGCCGCCGGGTCGGGCCCGCAGACAGCCCATTGGGGCGGATCGAAAGGACCATCATGACCAGAGTCACTCCCCAGCGCGGGGCCCCCGTTGTCATGCCCGACGTCCAGGGCAGCCGCGACACGCGGAATATCCCCATCAACAAGGTGGGTGTCAAGGGCATCCGCTACCCCATCACGCTCCATTGCCCCGCCACCGGCGGTCGACAGCACACCGTGGCCACCGTCAACATGTACGTGGGCCTGCCACACTACCAAAAAGGCACGCACATGAGCCGGTTCCTCGAGGTGCTCAACAAGCACCACGACTCGATCCGCTCCGACCAGCTCATGGAAGTCTGCCGTGACATGAAGCAGCGCCTCGAAGCCCGCGATGCGCACCTGGAGCTGACCTTCCCCTACTTCATCGACAAGCGCGCCCCCGTCACCGGCCAGGCGGGCAAGCTGGACATCGAGGTGACCTTCAAAGCCTCCTCCAACGTCGAGGAGGACTTCATCATGGGCATCAAGGTGCCCGCCACCAGCCTGTGCCCGTGCTCCAAGGAGATCTCCGCCTACGGCGCCCATAACCAGCGGTGCCTCATGGAGGTGCGCGTGCGCTTCATGCCGGGCACGTTCATGTGGATCGAGGAGCTCTTCACGCTGGTTGAACGGCAGGCCAGCGCGCCGGTGTACGCGGTGCTCAAGCGGCCCGACGAGAAGTTCGTCACCGAATTGGCGTACGACCAGCCCAAGTTCGTCGAGGATATCGTGCGCGACCTGGCGCTGGCCCTGGACGAGGAAGACCGCGTGATCTGGTACCAGGTCAACAGCGAGAACTTCGAGTCGATCCACAACCACAACGCCTACGCCTTCGTGGAGCGGGACAAGCGGCAGGCGAGCCCGCAGCCGCTCCAGGAGCCGGAGCCGCGGTAAGGTGAAGCAGGTCTACGTCGCCCGAGACGCGCTGGAGGCCCACTGGGTCAAGGCGGAGCTGGAGCGAGAGGGCATCCCCGCGGTGGTGCTGGGCGAGCTGCTGGCCCGCGTCACGCCCGAGATCCCCTTCACCCAAACCTTCCCGACGGTGCACGTGGCCCAGCGCGATGAACTAGCGGCGCTGCGGATCATCGAGGAGTTGGAGACGCGCGGCCCGCGTCCGGGCGGTCAGCCGTGGGTGTGCCCTCGCTGCGGCGAGGTGATCGAGGCCACCTTCGACGCCTGCTGGCGCTGCGCCGATGACGACGACGAGCAGACGCCGCCCTAGCCGGCACGACGCCATCCATCCTTCAGGCCGAAAAAGATGCTGCGCGCCTCGGCTGACGCCCAGCCGAGTCAGCGGTATGCTCTGTCGCCATGTCACGGCTTGCCCTCCCGGCGGATGAGCAGGTCCATCAGCCGCTCTGGCGCAACGTCAGCTTCGTGCTGATGTGGTCCAGCGTCGCAGCCAGCGGATTCAGCGATCAGGTCATCCGCCTGGTCGCGCTGCCTCTCTTGGGCGTCAGCGACGCGGGCGTGCAGGCTTCCGCCGTCACCGCGGGGGTGACGTTTTTCTTCTTCCTGCCTTACCTGGCCATGATGGCCCCAGCGGGCTGGCTGGCGGACCGCCTGCCGCGCAAGTGGATCATGCTCGCCTGCGACGA
>DASVCG010000096.1:0-2411 GCA_036381755.1 Phycisphaeraceae bacterium
CAGCATGCCCCGCAGCCAGGCGATGCTGGGCTGGCTGGCGCTGAGGCGGCGGATGCGGTCAGCCCCTCTGCCGGATGTAATGCACTGCTGGTCAGCGGGAGCGTTGAATCTGGTCAACCGGTGCTGGCCTCGGCTGCCGAGGGTGCTGACGCTGGTTGAGCCGCCCCAGCCGCAGGAGATGCCGCTGCTGCGTCGGCTGCTGCGCTACTCAGCGGCGCCGGTGCGGGTGATCACCCCGCGTCCCAGCGTCGCCCAGGGGCTGCGGACGGTGGGTGTGCCTGCGGACCTCGTTTACACCTTGCCATCCGTGCTGGCGCCAGCCGGGCTGGAGCCTTCCGCGTCCGACCGCCAGGCGATTCGCCAAAGCTGGGGCCTGGACGACTCAACCCATGTTGTCGCCCTGCTGGATGCTCCGCCTGTCGGGGGCGACGCGGTCACCGCGGCGATGGCGTCGGGCCTGGCGTGGGAAAGCCTCGCCGCCAAGGGTTCTCAGCCGCCCCTGGCGGTGGTGGTTCACCCGCTTCAGCCCAGGCGGATGCAGGTGCAGGTGATGTTTGAGCGGCTGGGCAAGCCGTTTCGGATCATCCAGGATGCCCGGCTGGCCTGCCCCTGGCGCATGCTGGCTGGCTGCGATGCGGCGTTGACGATAGGCCCGGCTGCGGGTGGCCTGGGGGTGGCCTGGGCGCAGGCCCTGGGCTGCCCCGTGGTGGCCGAGCCCACGCTGGACACCCTCGCGCAGATCGGGCACGAGGCGTCGGGGCTGATCGCTGCCGACGGCCGACCGCGGTCGCTGGCCTATCAGCTCCACCGCCTGCTTGGCGACGCAGTGCTGGCGCAGCAGATTCGGCAGACCAGTACCGTGGTCACGCGCCATCGCCAGGGGGCGATGGATCAGTGGCGTCAGACGCTGGCGGATCTTTATGCCCAGATCACCGAGGGGCATCGGCCCGTCTGGCCGCCGGACGCTGCAGCGAGGCTGGCGCAGGCGGTCGGCGATTGGGGGAAGGCGTTGGCAGCTCTTTGGTTATGACTTGACGGGCGGCGCATGTATTGAGTACGATGAAACCGACGGGTTCTCTGGATGGCCACAAGGAGCACAGCACGGGAAGCCTAACGATTTGGGGGCGGTTGCTCCGGTTGGCCGGCCCGCAGCGCGAACCTGTGGACGATGAAGACCCGTATTCCCCTTTGGGGACTACACGGCACGACCCGGGTGAAACCCAACCGGAGTGGATGCCGAACAGCCGAAGGGGCTCCGCGAGGGGCCTTCGGCCGCCTGGGAAGCCAGGTGGATATAGATTGACGATGCCGACCCTTATGTGTCTATTCACGTGGATCGCCGCCTGGAGAGCATGGGCTCTGCGGGCTGGGCGGTGGGCATGGCGGGCCGACTGGGGCCCCGCCGCCGCGCAGACGCTGCGCCGCTGGGAATGGGATCCCGTCGATCCTCCCCGATCAGGTCTGTCTTCGTCAGTCTGGGCGTGATGGGCCGCAAGCTCATCTGAGCCGGCTGCTTCGATCCGCATACGGCCAAGCCCCTGGGACGTGCCCGCATCGGTGGGCCTGCGGGCAGGGTGTGCCCCTGCCGCTCGGGCCCGTCCGTAGAAAGGGGCTCGCGCTTGAACTGTCTAAGTATGCTGGCCGTATCGGGGGGGGATGTCGTGCTGGGCCTGCTGGGCCTGGCGATCGGGGTGGCGGGGACGATCGTGATTGGGCGGCTTCTGGGCAATCAAGCCCTGGGCCAAGCCCGGCGGCAGGCTCAGGACCTGCTCGACCGCGCCCGTACCGAGGCCGACACCCTCAAAAAGCAGCTCGAGCTGGACTTTCGCGATGAGCTGTCCAAGCGACGCGAAACTTTCGAAAAAGAGATCGACGCCGTCCGCAACGAGATGAAGGAGGTCGAGCGCCGCCTCACCAAGCGCGAGGACAACCTCGACCGCAAGCTCGACACCCTCACCACCAAGGAAAAATACCTCGACGAGCTGGACGCCAAGATCAAGGCCCGCGAGCAGACGGTCAGCCAGCGGGAGCAGGAGCTGGAGGAGCTGATCGCCAAGCACCGCGAGGCGCTGGACCAGGCCCTTCAGGAGCAAAAGCAGGCGCTGTTGCGCATCGCCAACCTCTCGGAGGAGGATGCCAAGCGGGAGGCCCTCAAGGCGATCGAACGGGAGTGCCAGCACGAGGCGGCGCAGATTATCCGCCGCAACGTCGAAAAGGCCGAGGAGGAGAGCAAGGAGGCGGCGCTGAAGATCACGCTCCAGGCGATCCAGCGCTACGCCTCGGAGCACACCGCCGACTCGACCGTCTCCGCCATCGCGATTCCCTCCGACGACATGAAAGGCCGGGTGATCGGCCGCGAGGGGCGCAACATCCGCGCCTTTGAGCGGGCCACGGGGGTGGACGTGATCGTG
>DASVCG010000097.1:0-9315 GCA_036381755.1 Phycisphaeraceae bacterium
CACGGTCGGGTATGTGATGAACTTCGTCATCCCTGGCCAGCCGCTGGCGGCCATCCCCCAGCAAAGCGCGTGCATGCTCCTGCTGGAGTATCTGCCGGGCTGGCCGGTCGTTACGCCCTTCGACGCAACGCAGGCGAAGGCTGGCGGACAGGTCAACTTCCGCTTCCGGCATTCCGGCTCGATGAACATCCTGTTTCTGGACAACCACGTGGAGGGGGATTTCAAGAGCATGGACGACATCCCCGACGACGCGGATGATCCTTTCTGGAAGGGGGGCGGGAATTTTTAAGATGTAGTGAGTGAGGCATCCTCCGCCTCGCGGCTGGCGCGCGAAGCGTCGATTCGCTCCCGGGCGGCTTGTGATCGATTTGTGTTTGAGTATTGAGCCTGAGTATTGAGCGCTGTCTCGGGCGGACTCGGGCAGCTTCCAAGCGGAAATGGCCAAATTGTGATGAAGATGAACCGGTGGCTGATGGGCCTGGGATTGATGCTGGCAGCCGCGTGGGGCGTGGCGGAGGCCCGGGCGGGCGGTCTTGCGCACGTGATGAAGGCGCAAGCGCCGCAGCGCGTGCAGGCGGGGCAGCGCATCGTGGCGGATGTGTCGCTGCGCCTCGCGGAGCCGGCGCCGGCGGAGTCCCTTCGGCCGCTGTTCTGGCTGGCGCCCAAGGGCCGGGCGGACGCGGGGTTCGAGGTGAACCATCGCCAACTGACGCCGTGGGAGTGGCGCGGGCCCTGGCAAACGGGCCAGTCGCTGAACGTGGCCGCGGTGGTGGATGTGCCGGCGGATTTCCCGCTGGGTGAGGCGGAGCTGCTTTTCCGCGTGGCCTATCAAAAGAAGGGCGGCGCGTGGGAATACGTGGCGATTCAGGGGGCTTCGGGTCGGCCGGCGGGGGAGGTGCTCCGCCTGCCGGTGCGGGTGGTGAAGGCTCAGCCGCTGGAGCAGGAGCGAGCGGTCGAAGCGCCGCTGGTGGTTCGGCGGATCGATGCGCCGACGCTGGATGGGCAGGTGACCGAGGCGGCGTGGCAGTCGGCGGCGCAGGTGGAGGCGTTCGTCGACAACCAGGGCGGCTCGGCGCCCCAGGCCAGCACACGCGCCTACATCGGCCGTGATGAGGACCATCTCTACGTGGCCTTCGTGTGCCAGGAGCCGCAGATGGACCGCGTCGTCAGCCAGGAGGCGGGGCTGCACGGCGACGGGATCTGGAACAACGACTGCGTGGAGCTGTTCATCGCGCCCGATCCAGGCGGGCCGGGCTATTTGCACTTCATCGTGGACGTGGCGGGCCAGCAGTACGACGCGCTGGGCGAGGATAACTGGGGCTTCAACCCGCCGTGGCAGGCCGCGGTGAGCCGCGAGGCGCAAAGCTGGTCGGTGGAGATGGCCATCCCGTGGGCGTCGCTGGGGGTCGAGCCGCCTGGGTCGGGCGCGCTGTGGCGGGCCAATCTTTGCCGGGAGCGCAAGGCGCAGGATGAGCTGTCCGCCTGGCGGCCCACGCACGGCTCGTTCGCCTCGCCCGGCGCGTTCGGCGCGTGGGTGTTCGATTCGCTGGCGGATCACCTGCTTGGATTGTCCGCGGAGCTTCAGCCTCCCGCGGAGGATTGGCCCGCGGAGCTTCGGCCCCAGGCCCAGCGGTGGCGCGCGGAGATGGAGGCGTGGCGCAAGCAGGTGAAGTCGATCCGCGGGGCGATGGACGAGCAGGCGTTCGCGGCGCATCACCTGCGGCTGGCGCAGCTTCGCCGGGACCTGGACAAGCTGCGGTTCGCCGCGGCCAAGGCGATGGGTCAGCGTTTCGTCGTGACGCAGGCGCTGCCTTACGAGGCGTTCGACGGCCAGGCCTCGCCCGATGCTGCGCCGCTGGGGCCGATCGAGCTGACGCTGCTGCGCGGCGAGTGGCAGGACCTGGCGTTCAACATCACCAACCTGAGCGATGAGCCGCTGGTGCTGCGCTGCACGGTGCGATACGGCCAGGATGACGAGCTGGATTACGCGCGATTGGGCCTGCCTGGGCTGACGGTGCTGTGGCAGCAGGCGATTCCGGTGGCGGCGGCGGACGGGCGGATCGTGTACGACGCGATCATCCCCCAGTCGGCAGGTTTGGTGCACATTCCGCCGGGCCGCACGGCGCAGGCGTGGCTGTCTATTCACGCGGATGAGCAAGCGCCCAGCCAGGCGCAGGGGCGGATCGAGATCCAGCCCATCGACATGCAAGGCGGCGAGCCGGTTCAAGCGCCCATCGCAGTGATGACGCTGCCGGTTCAGCTCACCCAGGACCCGCCGATCCATTGTTTCACCTGGAATTTCGCGGGCGAGCCGATCGAGTCGCAGCCGCGATGGTGGCGGGCGCACCTGATCGACCTGGTCGAGCACGGCGTGGACGTGTGCATGATCTCCTCGCTCAACCACCTGCCCCGCATGCGCGCCAGCTCCGACGGCACGATGCCCACGGACCTGGACTTTGCCAAGCTCGACCGCTTGCTGGAGGCCACTTCCGGCCTGTTCCGGCTCTATTGGCTGAATTTGGACATCTTTGAAAAGGCGCGGCTCCGTGACGACCTGATCGGCCTGCCCTTCGGCACGCCGGCGTACGAGCGCGCGTTCAAGGAGTGGTTCAGCCAGGTGCTGGCGCATTTCCAGTCGCGCGGCGTGGGCACGGACAAGCTGCTGGTCAACCCTTACGACGAGTCGGTCAGCGAGGAGTGCCGGCTTTTGGCGCGGTGGGTGAAGGAGGTCGACCCCAGCGTGCGGATCGTCATCGACAGCAGCACGCCTGATGTGGAGGTCGCTCAGCAGATGGACGCGCTGACGGACGTGTGGGTGCCGCACCACCGGCAGTTCTTCCCCGCGGCCATGCAGCCGTTCCACGAGCTGATCCGCTCCAGCGGCAAGCCGATCTGGGCCTACTACTACAGCGAGGGCAGCAACGACAAGGCGCAGGACCCCACGCGGCACTACCTGGCCAAGTTCTGGTGGGCCTTCGCCAACGATGTCACCGGCCTGGGCTACTGGGCGCAGCAATACTACGGCGACCCGTGGTATCGCCAGGGGTGGCGCAGCTCCTACGACACGGCGTTGTGGTACCCGATGCAGGAAAGCGTGGCGCCCTCGCGGCGGTGGCAGGCGTGGCGGCAGGGCTGGCAGGATTACCTGCTCCTGTCCCTCGTGCGCGACAGGCTGCGGCAAAAGGGCGATGAGGCCCAACTGGCGGAGCTGGACCGGCGCGTGCAGGCGGTGGTCGATTTCCCCGGCGACAGCGCGCGGATGCAGGCGGTGCGGGCGTGGCTCAAGCGGCAGATCGCCGCGACGCCTTGAGTGATTCAGCGATGACACAGATTCATCACGAGGATGTCGCTGCGGAGCCTCCTTCACGGCCAGGCGATGAGCCGTGGTGGCGGCGCGAGCCGCTGGCGATCCTGGAGCTGGCTGATCCGCTCCACGTAGCGGCGCACGGGATCGAGGGGTTCGACCCGGCGCGGATCGTCAAGCGCATGAAGGCGCTCAACGCCGTCGCGGCGCACGTGTTCCCGCTGGCGTGCCATCTTGATGGCCGCACGCTGTTCTTCCAGCACGCCTCGCCGGGCGACCCGCCCCCCGCGTTCGATTATCTGGCGATGTGGCTTGAGCACAGCCGGCCCGCGGGGCTGCGCACGATCGTCTACTTCAACGTCCACAGCGTCAAAGGGCCTTACGCCCGCCAGCACCCCGACTGGCAGCAGCGCCGGCGGGACGGCTCGGCCAAGGACGACATCTACACCATCGAGTCGACCTTCTGCGTCAACAGCCCCTGGCGGGCGTGGGTGTTCGACCGCCTGCGCGAGCTGTGCCGATACCCCATCGACGGGATCTTCTACGACGGCCCCGCTTTCTTCGAGAACACCTGCTACTGCCGACACTGCCAGGCGCTGTTCCAGGAGCGCTATGGCAAGCCGATGCCCGACAAGGAGGATCTGCAAGACCCCGCGCTGCCGGACCTGGTGGCGTTCCAGGCCCAGAGCCTGGGCCGGTTTTTGCGGGATAGCCGGCAGGTCATCCGCGCAGTGCGCGAGGGGCTGCTTTTCTACGTGAACGCCAACCCGCTTCAGCCTCAGCGGATCACCGGCCGCGACAACCGCGTGCTGGCGCAGCATCAGGATGTGCTGGCGGCGGAGGGCGGATTTCTGCACGGCGACCTGATGACCGAATCGCCCATCTGGAAGGTGGGCATGAACGCCAAGCTGCTGGAGACGCAGGCCTCCACCGCGGGCGTGCCTCACCTGGTGTTCGACTCGTTCATCCACACGCCCTGGACCTACAGCACGCTGCCCGCGGCTGAGGCGAAGCTGCTTTGGGCCTCGAGCGTGGCGCACGGCGCCGCGACGTGGATCTCCGCGAACCAGGACGCGATGGACCAGCCCGCGCTGGACGCGGTGGCCCCGCTGTACGCCTTCGCCCGGCGGCACCGCCAGCAGCTCTTTCAAACCCGCTCCATCGCCAACGTGGCCCTGGTCGTGTCGCAGGCGACGCTGGACTATTACCCCGGCGTGGACGTGCCGCACACGGACTTCACCGCGGCGCGTCAGGCGGATCACCCCGGCAACGTGACGCGGGAGCTGTACGGCTGGTATCACGCGCTGTGGTCGAGCCAGTATCCGTTCGACGTGCTCGATGATCAGGCGCTGGAAGAGGGCAGGCTGGCGCGCTACGCCGCGGTCGTGCTGCCCAACAGCGCATGCCTGTCGGACGCGTGCGTGGCGTCGCTGCGGTCATTCGTGGCCAAGGGCGGGACGCTGCTGGCGACGCTGGAGGCCGGCTGCCGTGATGATCGCGGTCAGCCGCGATCATCGCCGATGCTGGATGAGGTGCTGGGCGTCCGCCGGCCTCATCCGTCGCGGGTGATGGGCCCGCGCCAGTGGGATTACCTGTTCGACCACGCCCGTTTGGTTTCGGCGGCTGAGGCGCAGGGGATCGCCTTGTGCATGCCCTCGCCGCGCTATGGGCTGGAGGTGTCCGCAGCAGCGGGGGCGCGGGTGCTGCTGAGCTTCAGCGCGCCTCTGGCGGACCGCTACGACGACCTGCCCAGCGATTCGGGATGGCCCGCGGTGGTGGAGCACCCGTGGGGGCGCGGCAGGGCGATCTACTTCGCCTGCGACTGGGGCGCAGCGTTGCACCACTGGCGGATGCCGGCGCATCTGGCGGTGGTGCGGAAGCTGCTGGAGCGCCACGTGCCAGCACTGGTGAAGGTGCAAGACGCGCCGCCTTGCCTGGAGGTGTCGCTGCGCCAGACGCTGGACGGCAGAAAGCTCCTGCTGCACCTGGTCAACTACAACGGCGGGATGGTCCGGCCCATCGAGCGGGTGATCCCCCTGCGCAACCTGGAGCTGTCGGTCCGCTGCCAGCGGAACGTTCAGCAGGTCCGGGCGCTCGTGGCTCAAACGGAGCTGGAGCCGGCTGTCCACAGCGGGTGGGTGTCCTTCCGCCTGCCGGTGCTGGAAACTTACGAGGTGATCGAGCTCATGACGGATCAGGACGGCTAAAAAGAGTCAAAGAGGCAGCGGGGCGGATACCGCTGAGTGGCTGGATGTGTCGGCCCGCAGCAGCGCATGCGGCACGGGCCTGGGTGGAATCACAGGAATTGTTGAAAGGTGAATGAGTGACACGGTTAGCAATTGAAGGTGGTGAGAAAGCCTGCAACCACGCCTGGCCCGCCTGGCCGGTGTGGGGGGACGAGGAACGCCGGAACCTGCTGGCGGTGCTGGAGTCGGGGCAGTGGTGGTATGGCCAGCGCGTGCGGGCGTTCGAGGCGGAATTCGCCGCGTTCCAGGGCGCTAAGCATGGCGTGTGCGTCACCAGCGGCTCCACCGGCCTGGAGACGTGCCTGCGGGCGCTGGGCATCGGCGCGGGCGATGAGGTCATCATCCCGGCGTACACCTTCGTGGCCACGGCGAGCACGGTGGTCTGGGTCGGCGCGACGCCGGTCTTCGCCGACATCCGGCCCGACACGCTGTGCATCGATCCGGAGGACATCCGGCGAAAGATCACGCCCCGCACCAAGGCGATCATGCCCGTCCACCTGGGCGGGCTCATGGCCGACATGGACGCGATCGGGCAGATCGCCCGCGAGCATGGCCTGCGCGTCATCGAGGACGCCTGCCAGGCCTGGGGCAGCCAGTGGAACGGCCAGGGCGCCGCGACGCTGGGCGATTGCGGCGCTTTCAGCTTCCAGGCCTCCAAGAACATCACCAGTGCTGAAGGCGGCATCATCCTCACCAACGACGCGCATCTGGCCCAGGTCTGCCGCAGCCTGACCAACTGCGGTCGTCTTGAGGGCGGCAAGTGGTACGAGCACTACCGCGTGGGCAGCAACCTGCGGCTCACCGAGTTCCAGGCGGCGATCCTCCAGGCCCAGCTCCGGCGCGCCCTGCCGCACATGCATCGGCGGCAGCGGAACGCGGCGATCCTCAACGAGGGCCTGAGCCGGATCCCCGGCGTCGCCGTCCAGACGAACGATCCGCGGGTGACGCGGCGCGACTACCACCTCTACATCTTCCGCCTCGACACAGCCCGGCTGGGCTTCTCGCGCGACTGGTTCCTCCAGGCGCTACAGGCGGAGGGAGTGCTCTGCTCAGCGGGGTACCTGACGCCGGTGTACAAGAACCCAATGTTCCAGCCGGGCAGCGACGCCAGCGTGACCGGGCCGGTGCAGCGCCCCGAGCCGGGCTCGTCGCTGGATTACTCGCGCGTGTGCTGCCCCGTCGCGGAGCGGGTGTGCCAGGAGGCCTGCTGGCTGCCGCAGACGGTGCTATTGGCACCGGAGGAGGCGATGCACGACATCGTCGCCGCGGTGGCCAAGATCTGCGATCACGCGGCGCAGCGGCCGAGGGAGACGGTTCACCCCGCTGCCCAGCGCGAGCTGCTGAGCAGACAACGCGGCTGAAAAGATAGACGGCAGCGGGCAGACGGTAGAGGGCAGGATCTAGAAAAATCAGAGTTACCAATCGAGACTGGGGCTGCATCAAAAGCCCTCTCCCTCGTCCGTGAAGAAAGAGCGGATGACATTAAAAAGCCCTCTCCCCCATTGGGAGAGAGGGTAGGGTGAGGGGGCGAAGACAGAGGGTAGAGAGCAGGCGGCAGACGGCAGAAAAATCGCCGATCATCCATCACGAATCGCGAATCGCTCATGGCGACGATGAGGATCAGCACCGCGGCTTGTCAGATCACGCCCTTGCCGGGCGTCGAGCTGGGCGGCTTCCTGTTTCGTCAGCAGCCGTCGCTGGGCGTGCATGATCCTTTGTGGGTGCGCGCGATTTATCTGGAGCAGGGAGATCAGCGGCTGCTGTGGCTGCACACGGATGTGCTGGGCCTGGAGGCCGCGTTTGTCGCGGAATTCAACGCCTGGGCCGGCTCGCGCTGGGGGCTGACGCCGCACCAGGTGATGGTTTCCGCCACGCACACGCACGCCGGGCCCGCGACGGTTCCCCTCATCAACTGCGGTCAGCAGGACCCGGCGTACATGCAGCAGCTTCGCCGGTGGATGGAGCAGGCCGCCACGCAGGCCGTCGAGAGCAGCGGAAAGGACGAGGTTCAACCCGTGATGGCGCAGGGCTGGTGCGATCTGGCGGTGGACCGCAGGCGCACCGCCTCAGCGCACACCGATCCGCGAATAGGCATCGTCGCCTGGCAGCGGGGCGACGGCAGCTACGCCGCGGTGCTGGCCAACTACGCCATGCATCACGTGGCGCTGGGTCACGAGAACCGCTACATCAGTGGCGACGTGGCGGGGGAAGCGGCGCGGGCTTTGTGCCAGCGGCTGCCGGGCCAGCCCGTGGTGCTGTTCACCGCGGGCGCTTGCGGCAACCTCAACCCGCCCCGCACGGGCGTCGGCTTTGATCAAACCCGCGCGTGGGGCGAGCTGCTGGCGTCGCGTGTCGTGGACGCCCTGGCTGACGCGTCGCCCATCGAGCCGGCCGGCCTGACGCTTGCCCGTCAGACGGTGCAAGTGCCGCTGAAATCCCTCGACGAAGCGGGCGTCGAGCGCACCGCCCAGCGCGTCAGCCAGGCCATGGCTGAGCGCGACGATCCTTTAGCGCAGCGATACCGTCAGGCGGTGGCCACCTGGCGACAGCGGATGCTCGGGCGGCTCGCGCAAGGGGCGTTGCCCTCCTGCGCCGCGGTGGATCTGCACGCGATCCGGCTTGGTCAGGTGGATCTGCTTGGCGTGGGCGCTGAAATCTTTTCGTCATACACCGACGATCTTCAGCAGGCCACGGGCCGACGGCTTTACGTCGTGGGTTACGCCAACGGCGTGGCGGGCTATGTCCCCACGCCCGCTGCCTGCGAGGAGGGGGGGTACGAGGCGGATAGCGCGTTCATTTTCTATGACGGCCTGCCGCCTTTGCCGCAGGGCTATGAGCAACTGCGCGACCGCGGCATCGAGCTGATCGCATCGCTTGATCGTCGTCGGCCTGCGTCCGCCACGGCCTCGTTCCGGTGAAGGGTTGTGCGCACGGGTTCGGATCGTTGAGGAGGGAATCCCCATGAGCATCGCGTCGCTCAAGTCTGCCATCGTAGCCGGCGTGGTGGCTGCTTCGACGGCCCCCGCTGCCCTGGCGTCTCAGATCTTTATTAACTACCCCTTCCAGGGCGTGCGTCACATCCACCGGATCGAGAGCGATCCTCAGTGGGACATGCACATCATCGAGATCGATCTGAAGGCCCCGGGCATCCGCTTCCGCTTCACCGAGCCCAACGGCCCGGACGTGCCCGGCGAGCTGACGCTGGAGACGACACGCGCCTACCTCAACCGCGTTGGCGCGCAGATCGCCATCAACGCCGGCTCCTATTTCATCAACCCCCAGTACCCCTACGCGGACAACTACTACCTGGGCGTTTCCGACGGCGTGCGCTACTCGCCCTTCACCTACGGCGAGTCGGCGATCAACATCAGCCAGGACAACGTCGCCACGATCATCGAGCAGGACCCGGCTGACCGCAACCAGGGCATCCCCTCTTACAACAGCGTGCCGAAGGTCGACCTTTACAACGCCATCGGCGGCAAGGAGCGGATCATCACCAACGGGATAAACGTCGCGGGCACGACGGAGGGGTGCAACCAGTCCGACGACTGCCACAACCGCCACCCGCGCACCGCCATCGGCGTCACCGCTGACCAGAAACTGCTGCTGTTCACCGTCGACGGCCGACAGCCCGGCCACAGCGTCGGCATGACCACCCCCGAGGTCGCTGACATCCTGCTCGAGTACGGCGCGGTGGACGCGATCAACCTCGACGGCGGAGGCTCGACCACGCTGGTCATGAGCCAGGACGTCGCCGCCCGCGAC
>DASVCG010000098.1:0-9358 GCA_036381755.1 Phycisphaeraceae bacterium
TACTGGGTGTAGATGTCCCAGTCGCTGTAGCGGGTTTCGCCCTTGGGGTTCTCCAGCAAGCCCTGGGCGCGGGCGTGGTCGGTCCAAAGCTGCTGCCAGTTTTGGGGGTGCTCCTGCTGGAACTGCGCCAGGGCCTGATCGGATTGGTCGATGTGGCGGTTCTGGGCCGGGTAGCTCACCAGGCCGTCATACAGGCACCAGCCGCCGAAGCCCAACAGCACCAGCGAGATGATGGCCAGCCGCCAGCGGTAGCCGGGGCTCATGGTTGCTTGGATCTCACTTGCCATGACGGAACACCTCGACTTGCCCTTGGGTCAGCGGGCCTGTGGGAAAAGCAGCAGGGCCCGGCGGAGCGTCAGGCGCCGACCTGCCCCAGCACGCGCTGCCACCAGCGGGCGACCGCGGCCCGCGCTCCAGGCTGCTGCATCAGCAGGCTGAAGCCGCCCTCATCCACCCGCCTGCGGGGGATGCGGGGCAGGTCCTGGCCGTGCTGGAGCGCCCAGGTCAAAAAGGCGCTGGTTTCCTCGATCATCACCCGCCGGGCGTCGATCAGATCAAGCCTGAGCCGGTTGGATCGATCACGATGAAACAAGGCTCGCCCTTTCCCTGCCAGCCTGACGCGGATCTGCCGGACCCCTCCAGCCAGCGCCAAAGCACCTGAACCCTACACGCCCGCTTGGCCCCCGGATTGACGGACAGGACGGAACCCAATCCCTTGCCATTGTCCCTGACCGGGCCGGTTTTTCAAGCCCCGCAGCAACCCAGGCTAGATATGGGAAGCGGCTCATCACCAGCCATCTATAATGGCGGCGCGATGCGCAGACGGCGAGGGCAGGCCAAGGGTCCGATCCGGTCAGGGCGGGGGTGGATGCCAGCCCTGGCCTTGAGCTTGATGTGGGCGTGGCCCGCCGGGGCGTCCGGGGCAGCGGACACGCCGCTGGATTCAGGCCCGCTTCTGGATGCCCTGTCGCGCGAGGGGATGGGCCAGTTGCTGGATCGGCTGCTCGAGCGCCAGCCGCCTGCCGACCCCGTCGCCGCCGGCCAGGCCCAGGTCGCCCAGCACCGCCTGAACTACGTCAACCCCGATCTGCCCTTTCAGCAGCGCGTCGAGTCGCTGCACGGGATGATCGACGCCCTCCGCCAGCTCATCCGCGACTTCCCCCAGCACGAGCAGCGGCCGACCTGGCAGACCGATCTGGCTGAAGCGCTCCTGGTGGATGAGCTGCAATTCGCCCAGCGCGGAGCCGACCGGTTCTACGAGTTCGGCATCCCCACCGACGAGCAGCGCCAGGCAGTTCAAGCCGCTGCTGACGAAGCGATTAAAGCCCTCCAAAGCGCCGCCCAGCGGCTGGCTGAGCTGGAGCAGACGCTGCCGCAGGAGCCCGACCACGTCCAGAAGCGCGTGCAGACGGGGCTGTGGTTCCGCTTGATGGAGGAGTACGCCCACAAGCGTACGCCCTACTACCTGGCGCAGGCGGCGTACCTGTCGGCACTGGTGTTGCAGGAGGCTGATGGCGGGGAATCGGACCACGCCCAGGCCGCCAGATTGACCGGCCCCCTCACCGCCAAATCGCGCCAACTGCTGGAGTTGGCGAGGGATACGATCGAACCATTCGCCCAGGACGCCGCGGACACCGCTGGCCTGCGTGTCGCAGCGGTGGGGTTAGCCGCCCGGATTCTGGTGCGTCTTGGGCAGCCCAGGGATGCCCTGACCCTAATCGGCCCGGAGCTGCGCCAGCCTCGCCGTGACCTTTACGACCTGCTCGCCCGCCTGACGCAAGCCCAGGCAATGGCTCAGCTTAGGCAGTTCGACACCGCAGCGGCCCAGCTCAGGACGCTGGCTGATCATCCGCTCGTGAGGCAAAGCCCGCTGGATCGGCTGCTGGTGGCGGACCTGGCCCACCGCGTGCTTCTGGAGCGGGCCCGCCTGCTTGCCCTGGAGCCGCATCAAGCAGCACAGCAGGCGGATCAGCCCTATCTGGCCATTCTGGACGACCCTTCGCTGGGTTCAGCCATGGAGCCGCTGTGGGCTTACATGAGGCAGCGATGGGCCCAGCAGCACGCCCAAGCGCAGCCCGCGGACGAGGATCTTTCCCCCCTGCTCCGCCTGGCCCTGGGCGAGCAGGCCCAGCAGGAGGCTCAAGCGCTATTAGAGCAGGCCCGCGCCGCTTCAACCGCCTCTTCCGACTCCGCTGCGGAGCCGCTCCAGGCCCGCGCCGCTCAAGTGCTCGAGCAAGCCCTGGCCTGGACGCAGCCGCTGGTGGAAAACCCCGCGCTGCCCGCGGTCCTGCGCGCCAGGGCGATGCACGTCCAGGCGCTGGCCCGCTATCAACTAGCGCCGCGCCAGGTCGAGAATTTGCTAAACGTGGCAGCGATCTGGGTGAAGCTGGCGCAGGAGATGTCCGATCAGCCGCTGGCGCAGACCGCCATCGCCCAGGCCATGCAGGTGCTCGAGCCGCTGCACCGGATGCAGCCCCAGCCGGAGGGGGTGGACGCCGCCTACCGCCAGGCGGCCCAGGTGCTCTTTGACCGCTTCCCGGTCAGCCCCGCAGCCGACGCCCACCGGGTCTACTACGCCCAGCACGTGCTGGAGGCCGACGGCCGCTATCAGGAAGCCGTGGCGATGTACCAGCGCGTCCCGCCTGAGCACCCGGATTATTTTCTCGCCCGCCGCTGTCGGCTGTACGCGATGCAGCAGATGCTCCGCCATCGTGCTGACAGCACGCCGCCCGATGAGCAGCTTCGCCAGCGTGTGCTTGAAGCGGCACGCGAACTGGCCGCCCAGGCGCAGGCCGCAGCGGAAAACGACGCTGACCCGGCACGCCGGGCCTCAGCACGCGTGGCGCTGGCTGCAGCGGGCATGGTGCAGGCGGAATTGGCTGCCGGGTCGGGCCAGGTGGATCATGCGCTGGCGACGCTGGCCCAGGTGGAGGCGCAGGTCGCTTCGCAGGCGGAGCTGGCCCAGGACGTCCGCCGCAGGCGGGCTGCGACGCTGGTCCAGGCCGGTCGGCTCGATGAGGCCGCGTCGCTATTGATGCAGTTGATGCAATCCGCCCCCGACGACGCCGCGGGGCTGGCCCAGCAGGTGATCGCGGACATCGGCCAGCGGATCGAAACCCTCCGCGCCCGGACGTTGACCGCCACGCAGCCGACGGGCCGCGCCGACGCTGACGCCGCTCAAGTGCAGGAGCTGGCGCAGGCCGCGGTGAAGCTGGCTGACGCCCTGGCGGCCTGGGCGCAAGAGCGCAGCAACCCGCCCGCGTCGCAGCCGGCCTACGAGCTGCTGCGCGCCCGCGCCCGTCGATGGGCAGGCCACGCCGACCAGGCGGTGCAGATCCTCTCGCCCCTGGTCCAGGCAGCGCCCGACGACGCCCAGTTGCTCCACGCCCTGGCCGGGGCGCTGATCGAGGTGGGCGATGAATCATCCTTGGTGCAAGCGGCGAAGCACTGCGACCGGATCATCACCGGCCTGGGGCCGCCTTACCCGCCCCTGTGGTGGCAGGCGTGGGTCTGGCGGCTGCGGATCAACAGCCAATTGGGCCAGAACACGCGGGACATCCCCCTGCGCGTCAGGCAGCTTCGGCTGACCGACCCGGAGCTGGGCGGCCCGCCCTACCGCCAGGCGCTGGAAGAGCTGGAGCGACGCCACGCCGATCCCGCCCCCGCCGCTGCCATCCCTTGAGAAAACTGACTGGCTCGGTCCAGCCCGCGGGCTTCATCCGCCCTCTACAGCCCAGCGTCGGCCGGCCATGGCGGGAGGTTTGCACGGGGGTTTGCATAGATAGGGCAGGCGGCTCTATCTTCAACGTTTCAGCGTGGGCTTGTCGCGGGATCGTCTTTTGGCCGCCAGCCCATGCCCGCCTCGAGGCCGGGCGCAGCCTGGCCCGTGGCCAGCTTACAACCGGAGCACCGCACCCATGACCACGACCGCTCGCACAAGTCCGACACGCGTCGACGCCAAGACCATCCGCTGGGGCATCCTGGGCACCGGGTCCATCGCGCAGGCCTTTGCGCACGGGCTGGAGCAGTCGCAGACCGGCCGACTGGTCGCAGTGGGCAGCCGATCGCAGGCCACCGCGGATCGGTTCACTCAGCAGATGGGCCTTTCGTCGGTCACCGCGCACGCCAGCTATGAGGCTTTATTGGCCGACCCAGCGGTGGACGCGGTCTACATCGCCACGCCGCACCCGATGCACGCCCGCTGGGCCATCCTCGCCGCTGAGGCGGGCAAGCACATCCTGTGCGAAAAGCCCCTGGCGCTGAACCACGGCCAGGCGATGGCGATGGTGGAGGCCGCGGTGCGCCATCGCGTCTTCTTCATGGAAGCGTTCATGTACCGCTGCCACCCGCAGACCGCTCGGCTGGTGGAATTGATCCAGCAGGGCGTCATCGGCCAGGTGCGGATGATCGAGGGCAGCTTCGGCTTCCAGGCCGGCTTCGATCCGAACAGCCGGGTTTACAACAACGACCTGGCCGGCGGGGGCATCCTCGACGTGGGGTGCTACCCGGTGTCGATGGCGCGGCTGATCGCGGGGGCAGCGGCCGGCCAGCCCTTCGCCAACCCGCTGAGCGTGACCGGCGCGGGCCACCTGGGGTCCACCGGCGTGGACGAGTGGGCCGCGGCGACGCTGCGATTCCCCGGCGACATCACCGCACAAGTGGCCACCGCGGTGGCTGTGCCGCTGGAGAACGTGGTGCGGATCTTCGGCAGCAAGGGCTGGATCCTCGTGCCCAACCCCTGGACGCACGGCAGGCGCGAGGGCGGCGTCTTCCGCATCCTGGTGCACCGCCAGGGCCAGAACCAGCCCGAAGAAGTGAAGATCGAGTGCGGCGTCACCGCCTACGCGATGGAGATCGACGCCGCGGGCCGCGCCATCGCCGCGGGGCAACTGCAGGCTTCGCCCCCGGCCATGACGCCCGAGGATTCCCTGGGCAACATGCAGGCGCTGGACGCCTGGCGTCAAGCCATCGGCCTGACCTACGAGCAGGAAAAGCCGCACCGGCAGTTGCTGCCCTTCCACGGCAGGCCGCTGGCGAAGCGCCCCAACGCCCCCATCACCACCGGCACGATCGCCGGCGTGAGCAAGCCCATCGCCCGCCTGGTCATGGGCGTGGACAACCAGCTCACCATCAGCCACGGCGCTGCGATCTTCGACGAATACTTCGAACAGGGCGGCAACGCCTTCGACACCGCCTACCTCTACCACGGCGGACGCACCGAGCAGACCCTGGGCTGGTGGGTCAAGAACCGCGGCGTCCGCGAGCAGGTGGTCATCATCGGCAAAGGCGCCCACACGCCGCATTGCGACCCGGATAGCGTCACCAAGCAACTGCTTATCTCCCTGGAACGCCTCCAGACCGATTACGTCGATATTTACCTGCTGCACCGCGACAACCCGGACATCCCCGTGGGCGAGTTCATCGACGTGCTCAACGAGCACCACCGGGCTGGGCGGATCGGCGTGTTCGGCGGGTCGAACTGGTCGATCGAGCGCTTCGAAGAGGCCAACGCCTACGCCCAAGGCAAGGGCCTGGTGGGCATGAGCGTGCTGAGCAACAACTTCAGCCTGGCGCGGATGATCGAGCCGGTGTGGCCCGGCTGCGTGGCCTCGTCCGACCCGGACTCGCGCGCCTGGCACAAGCGGACGCAGACGCCGCTATTGCCCTGGTCCAGTCAGGCGCGGGGGTTCTTCACCGATCGCGCCGGCCCGGAGAAGCGCGACGACGCAGAGCTGGTCCGCTGCTGGTACAGCCCGGACAACTTCGAGCGACGCAAGCGCGCCGTGGAGCTGGCGCAGCAAAAGGGCGTGCTGCCGATCAACATCGCCCTGGCTTACGTGCTGGCGCAGCCGTTCCCCACCTTCGCCCTCATCGGCCCGCGCACGCTGGCGGAGCTGCGCACGAGCCTGCCGGCCCTGAGCGTTTCGCTCACCGAGCGGGAGGTCAAGTGGCTGAACCTGGAGGAGTAGGGATAGAGGGGTAGCGGGCAGGCGGCAGGCGCAGATCAACCACAGAGACACAAAGATAGAGGGCAGCCCCCTCACCCTACCCTCTCCCCCCGAGGGGGAGAGGGCTGATTAACATGCCCCGCCTTTGTTTTGAATGGCTCTCCACCTTATGAATGGCTCTCCGCTTTTTGATGCAACTTCAGCCGCGCCCCCGTTGGGGGCGGGCTATCGCCCCCCTGCCGTCTGCCCCCTACCCCCTGCCCCCTATCTTGCATCACGCCGGCTCATCGAGCTTGTATTGCTTGATTTTCTTGTAGAGCGTGGTGCGGTTGATGCCTAATTGCTGAGCGGTTTGCTGGCGGTTCCACTGGTTGGCTTCCAGGGCGGCCAGGATGATCTGGCGTTCGGGCTCCTGGAGTGCTGTGGCCAGGGGCGTGGGCGTCCAGCCGTCCTCCAGCGCCGGCACGCGGATGCAGCCGTGCTGCCGATCCGGCGTCGCAGCGGCGGGCCAGGTCCCCGCGGAGCGCGCGATGATCGGCTCGGGCAGGTCCTGGGGTTGAATGAGAGGCAATCGGCTCAGGACCACCGCCCGCTCGACGGCGTTCTCCAGCTCGCGGACGTTGCCCGGCCAGTCGTAAGCGCGCAGGGCCTGGATCGCCTCATCGCTGAACCGCCGCTCCTTGTGCATCTCCTTGCAGTAGCGTTCCAGGAAATGCTTGGCCAGGAGGGCGATATCGCCCTGGCGCTGGCGCAGCGGGGGCATGTGGATGCTCACGACGTTGATGCGGTAGTAGAGGTCTTCGCGGAACAGGCCGCGCTCAACCAATTCCTGGAGGGGCTCGTTGGTGGCCAGGATGAAGCGCACGTCCACCTGGATGGTTTGGGTGGAGCCGACGGGCTCGAAGGCTTTTTCCTGGAGGACGCGCAGGAGCTTGAGCTGGAGGGCGGGGGTGGCGGAGTTGATCTCGTCGATGAAGAGCGTGCCGCCCTGGGCGGCCAGGCACTTGCCGGGCTTGTCGCGATCGGCGCCGGTGAAGGCGCCTTTGACGTGGCCGAACAGCTCGCTTTCCAGCAGGGTTTCGGGGATTGCGCCGCAGGAGAAGGTGACGAAGGGCCCGCTGCGGCGGGGGCTGGCGGCGTGGATGGCGCGGGCGGCCATGGTCTTGCCCGTGCCCGACTCGCCGGTGATCAGCACGGTGGTCTTGGTGGGAGCGACGGCCTCGATGAGGTCGTACACCTTCTGCATCCGGTAGTCCGAGCCGATCAGGTTGCCCAGGCCGAAGCGCTCGGTGAGCTGGGTGCGGAGGGTCTGGTTCTCGGCGACCAGGGCGTGCTGGTTGACGGCCTTGCTCACCGCCAGGCGCAGCTCGTCATCGACGAGCGGCTTGGTCAGGTAATCGACAGCGCCGAGCTTGACGGCCTCGACGGCGGACTCGATCTTGCCAAAGCCGGTGATGACGATGGGCACGATCGCGGGGAACCGCTGCCGCAAGGCGCGCAGCAGCTCCATGCCGTCGCAGCGGGGCATGTTCATATCGAGGATAACGATGCCGATGCCCGCTGGGTCGCTGCGCGAGGTGGCCTGCTCGATCAGCGTCAGGGCCTCGTTGCCGTCGCCCGCGGTGAGCGTCGCGTAGCCCTCGCTGCGCAGGAAGTCGGCGAGGCTCTCGGCCACGATCGGGTCGTCATCGACGATCAGGATGCGGGTGGGGGTCGCTTCAGGCATCGCGTCCGCTGCGGAGGTTCAGGAGGTCGGGGCCGGCCCCGTGGAAGGGGATGGGGTAGCGCAGGGTCAATCGCGTGCCGCGGGGTCGCTGGGTGTGGAGCTCGACGCTGCCGCCCAGGCCGGCGATCAGGTCGTGGACCAGTTGCAGGCCCAGGCCGCGGCCGTCGCCCTTGGTGGTCTGGCCGAAGCGGAATCGGCCGTGCTCATCGAACAAAAGCGGCTCGGGGCCCGGGCCGTCGTCGGTGATGGCCAGCACGAGGTGGTCCGCGTCGCGCCAGGCGGCCAGCTCGATGCGGCCCGGCGAGGCGGCAGCGGGAGCCGCGGCGATGGCTTCCAGGCTGTTGCGCAGGGCGTTGAGCAGCACCGGGCCGATGGGGCCCGCGGGCAGGTCGATCACGTCGCGGGCCAGCTCGGTGGCGATCCAGACCCCCCGGGCCTGCGCTTCAGGCGCCAGGAGTTTGAGGACCTGCGCGACCGCTTCGCCGAGCGTGCCGCCCTGGTCGTACAGGTCCGCGGGCCCGCTGGCGCCGCTTCGCCAGCGACGGATGAGCTGGGCCATCCGCTGCATCGCCTGGTCCGCGGCTTGCAGGTAACGCAGCAGCCGTTCCTCATCATCAACCAGCGCATCGCCTTGCCGGCTGGGGCGGGTCAGACGATCAATGGCCAGGCCCACGTTGCGCAGCGAGCCGTCGAGCAAATTGGCCAGCTCGTGCGCCAGATACGCTGAGGGCTGGCCCGCTGCTGCGGGCGCCTCCGCGGGCGGGCGATGCGCGGAATCACCGCGCCGCGAAGCGGGCTTGTGGCGTGAACTCGACATCCTATTGAATTGATCGGCCCCGGATCGACGCGGGTTGAGGCGATTGTGGCGTCCGGGCAACATCAAGCCGGGGCGGGCTCACCCGCACGGGCCGCGGCATCGCCCATGAAGCCCTGTGATTGCGCCCCTTGAAGCTCTCAGGCGGCGTTGTCGCGAAGCAATCGGCCGATCCAGTCGGCCTCGTCCCATAACTGGTGGGCCGGGTCCACGCCGTGCACGCGGACAGCACACTTGTGGATGCCCGCGATGTTGATCTTCAGCAATGCCTTGTCGACCAGCACGCGAGCCAGTTGGGCGATTGGCGCAGCGTCGGCGTCAGTATCGGCGTCGACGGTGTCGGCATCGGCATCGCCGTCGGCGGCCAGGCACAGCGTCAGCGTGGCGGCGCCGTCGGCGTCCAGCATCGTCAACGCAGCGCCCAGGATCGCCTGGCCCCGGCGGGCCAATAGGCTTAGAGAAGCGCGCAGCAACCCTGGCTCCACCGAACCGCCCGCGGCGCGGGCGAACGCGATGGCGGCCTCCAGTTCCGAAAACCGCAGCTCGCTGATTTGAACAGACAACACCTGCCCCCCATGCATGTCGATGAACGGTCTATCGGCCTATCGGCCTATCGGCAGAATCCGCCGGCCAGTTGGGCGGCCGGGGGGGCGACCGGCCTGCCGGGTAACCCGTCCGCCGCCCCCGTGCCGATCAAGCCGATAAGATATTTCCTTCCCCCTGACGGCCCCTGCGCAGGGAGCACGAGATGAACCAAGCCGTTTCCGCCACCACAACCACGCCGACCGCTGAAACCGGCCGCAACAAGCGTCTGATGCTGAGCCTGACCGCGCTGGGCGTGGTGTTCGGCGACATCGGCACCAGCCCGCT
>DASVCG010000099.1:0-8239 GCA_036381755.1 Phycisphaeraceae bacterium
GCCGCCACCGGCTCCAGCGACAGCACCAGCGTGCCCTGGTGCAGCGATCCAGCCAGATCCTCCACGTCGACCGAGGCCCGGCAGGCCAGCAGCCAGAACGCCGCTGGGTGGCTCACCAGCATCTGACGCAGGTCGTCGAACCGATCCACGCCCAGCGACCGCGCCAGCTCGTCCACCTCGCCCACGCGCGGCCCGCCCACCGCCAGGGGATGGACCGCTGTGCCCATCAGCTCCAGCAACGCCCGAACCTGCGGGGCATACTCCCCGTCCGTCCAGATCGTGACCTCCGGCGACAAATGCTTCGTGTTCACCCCGTTCATCCAAAATGCTTCGTGCGGACCCGCCCACCATACCACACCGCACAAGTTCCGCCGACTAGCCCCGCTGACGACCCCCGCCGCGGCGCAATTCGTACAATAAGAGATGTGGCGTGGCGGCGGCCGCGTGCGGCAGCAAGCCGTACGAGGAAAGTCCGAACACGACAGGACACGGTGGTGGGTAACACCCACCCGCCCAGGCCCCCACCAGGGCGCGGGCGAGGGAAAGTGCCACAGAAAGCAAACCGCCGATGGCCCGGGCTGGTGCGAGCCGGGATCAGGCAAGGGTGAAAGGGTGCGGTAAGAGCGCACCGCCGCCCTGGCGACAGGGCGGGCACGGCAAACCCCACCGCGTGCAAGACCAAGCAGCGGCGACCCCAGGGGGCACGCCCCCAGGCTGGCTGGTCCGGCCAGGTCGGCCACGACCGACACGCCGCGGGTAGGTCGCTTGAGCCCGCGGGCAACCGCTGGCCTAGAGAAATGGCCGCCCCCGCTGAATCGGAGCACACGCCCCATCAGCGGAGAACAGAATTCGGCTTACAGCCCACGCCACACCAACAGCCCCGGACGAACGCCCGGGGCTGTTTTTGTTTGCGGTTTTTCTGCGATGGGTGTCGCTTGAACCAGCCGACGCCGCCTGAATCGCCCGAATAAGCGCCCCTCGGCCTGCCGCTCGATCGCCCGACCGCCCCGCTCAGCGGAGGATCATCTGCACCGCGTTGGAGGTGGGCAGCGTCAGGGCCCCGTGGGCGCGGGCCGCGGCGATGGCGGTTTCGTCGGTGCTGGTCTGCACCAGTTGGAGCAGCCGGTCGGTCAACTGCTGATCCAGGTGATTGCCGAAGTACGTCGCCGACTCTGCCAGACTGCCCAGCAGGGCCACCTGCACCTGGCCGCTGGCGGACAAGGCGGCCTGAGCCAGGGCCGTCTGGGCCTGGGGATCGTCGATGAGGGCCAGCACGCGCCCGCTGCCGGTGACGATGGCCTCACGCGGATCCTGGAGGGCCTGGGTCAGCGCGGGCAGCGCGTCGACGATGTTGTAGACATCGCTGCCCAGGGCCACGTCGCGGAGGACCTGCAGGCCGCGCAGGGCGATCTGCTCGCTCTCCTGGTCGCTGATGGCGCTGCCGGCATAGGCCTGCACAGCCTGCTCGATGGCGGAGCGGACCTGCTGAGGCTCGGACGACCAGGCGGTGAGGGTGACGCGGCGGTCCAGTCCCAGTTGCTCGCTGATCTCGTACTGTCCGCCGGGCGAGGCCAGGATGACGACCGGCACCGCAGCGAGCTTGTAGTTGGACGCGGTGTCGCGGTAGGTCTGCACCGCCCGGCTGACCGACTGCTCGATGACGATCAGATCCACGCCCGGGCGGATGTTGACCTGCTCAGCGGTCTGCTCCAGCGATGACCCGCCGAAGGCTTCGTAACCGGCTTCGCCCAGGAAGGCCAGCAGCTCGTTGAGCCGCTGCGAATCGTCGGTGATGACCAGGGCGTAGCGAGCCTCGCCTTGCCGGATCGACTCAGCCAGCACGGGCACGACGCGGTAAGCGCCGGCAAACGGCTCGCGCGGCTTGGCGTTGGCCAGGGCCTCCGCGGCGCGGAAGCGGACCCGGCGATCCGGGTACGACAGCGCCCGCAAGAGCGGCTGCGTGGCGGCCTGCTGATTCACCAGCGCCTCGGTGCCCGCGGTTTGGGCCAGCGCTTCGATCGCGTCCAGCGCCAGCGCCGCGTCGCCGTCGTCAATCGCCTGGGCCAGCACGTCGTGCAGGCGCATCGGCCCGGCGAGCATGGCGTAGAACATCGCCGGCTGCATGGTGCGCGGATAGCTCGGGTCCACCTCGCCCTGGGGCAGGCGGTTCTCCCGGCGGAGGTTGGCCATCAGGAACAGGCTCAGGGCTGAATCCTGCTGCGGGTTCAGCTCCAAGGCTCGCTTGGCGGCACGCATCGCCAGCACGTCGCCATAGATCGGCCCGGGCACCGCCACCGGCACCAGCCCCGCGCGGGGCGTGTAGGCCCACACGATGCCCTGGTTCGCCGAGGCGTCAAAGCCGGGGATATCCTGCCCCGTGGTGGCGGCGTTGTAGTAGGTTCGGCCGAGCATTTCGTAAAGCTGCGACGCGGTCTGGTCTGCTGACAGCGAAGCACGCTGGATCAACTGGTCATACGCCTTCTGCACCACCGTGCGGGCGGAGGGGTCGGTGTTGGCGTTCTCCAGCACGTCCTTGAGGTAAGGCAGCGGCTCGGGGTAGCCGATCTCGGCCAGGACCTGCGCCACCTGCCCCATCGTGACCGGGTCCAGTTGAGGCAGCGCCGCTGACAGCGGGGCCACCAGCGGCCGGCCGATCAGCGCCATCGCCGAGAGCACGTAAGGATGAAGCTGGCTTTGCTGAGGATCTTGCAGCACCGCCAGCAGGTGCGGCGCCGCGAACTGGCCCGCAGCGGTCAGCCGCTCCACCGCGTTGCGGAAGGGACGCTGCCCTTCATCGAGCAGCTCGATGTCCTGACGGATGCGCTCCTCATCGCGGCTGCGCTCGATGCGCGCCTGCTGGATGCGCCGCTCAAGCTGCCCGGCCACGTCCTGGAGCTGCTCCACCTTGCCCGCGCGGATCAGCGTGCGCTCGTAGTCGGTGTAGTCGCTGGCTTCCACGATGTCCAGCAACTGGGCGTTGTCCACCTGCTTCAGCAGCGACTCGCCAGCGGCCTTGGCCAGGTCCGGCCGGGCGATGAGCACGTAATGGTTGAAATCCTCCCACAATTGGGCGGGGTCCTGCGTCTGCGGCTGCGTTTGCCCCCAGGCGCAAACAGCGGTGACAGCGATCAAAAGGGACGTGACAAGGCCCAGGACCCTGCGTTGAAATGCCGGCATAACGTGGGCTCCCAAAGGTTTACACCAATCCAGATTGTTCGCAATCTATCGGCGGCGCCCAGCATCGTCAAGCAAATACAGCCCAGCCCCTCACGCGGCCCGCTGGCTCTGCGGCCCCTCCAGGCCCGCCTCGCCGGGCCGGCGGATGGCCCGCAGCGACGCCAGGCCGTATGATCCGCCTCGATGTGGTGGGAACAGACGCTCCTGGTGCTGGCGGCGGTCCTGCTGCTGATGGTCAACGCCCTGGGCGTGCTGCTGGTGCTGCTCCAGATGCCCGGCACGTGGCTGATCCTGCTGGCGACAGCGGGGGTGGCCTGGTGGCGGTGGGACGGCTGGAACGGGGGGCTCATCAGCGGCTGGACGCTGCTGATTCTGCTGGCGCTGGCGGTCGTGGGGGAGATCGTTGAGTTCGTGGCCGGGGCCGCGGGGGCGACCCAGGCCGGCGCTTCCAAGCGCGGCGCCGCGGGGGCCATCCTGGGCGGCATCGTCGGCGCGCTCCTGGGCGCGGTCCTCCTGGCGTTCCTGCCCATCCTGGGCATCCTCATCGGCGCTTCGCTGGGGGCGGGGGCCGGCTCGATCCTGGGCGACCTGTGGGCCGGGCGGGCCTGGCGCATGGCGCTGGTGGGCGGCAAGGGCGCAGCCATCGGCCGGCTGTGGGGATCCGTCGCCAAGGTCGCCGTGGCCGTTCTGATGTGGCTGGTGGCCGCGGCCGCGATCGTCTGGCCCTGAATCCCAAAACCCTCCCCCGCCCCGGCCGGCCGCGACGCCGTCCCTCCCCCATCTGGTCCGCGCATAGGGCCTTCGTATCTGGGCGGCCTTTGCCAAGCCGGCTTCCTGCCGCAATAATGCGCCTCTAGCTAAGCTGATTCCGCGGCACGCCTTGCCGGGCCGCGGCAACAACGAGGCAAGCTCGCTCGTTCCGCCATTTATTGATCCGTTATCCAAGGACAGCGAGAGCCAGGCGGTCATGCTGAAATTTCGGGTGTTTACCGAGGACGGCAAGCCGGCCCCGAGCTGGCCGCTCCGCAACGCTTACCTCATCGGCTCTGACGGCAGCGCCATGCGGGCCGATATTGCTTTGGACGACGGACTGATCTGCTGCGAGAAGCGCGAAACCGGTTCAGCCGCCCTGGCCCTTCAGCACCGGGTGGGCGAGCTGGGCGAATTGACCCTCCAGACCTGCCTGCTGCCTGAGCGCGAGGAGCCCTACCTGCTCTCGCTGGAGCTGGCCCGGCATCGGCTGATGCTGCTGTACGCCAAGCTCGAAGACTGGGGGATGTTCGACCTGGACCCGGAGCACCCCGTCGCCAAGCGCACCGAGCAAAGCCGAAAGCTGTTCATCGAAGCACTGTGCGCACAGAAGGAAGACCCGATCCAGGCTGACAAGCTGGCGCAGGAGTGCCTGGTGGCGGCGCTGGACGGCAGCGAGGAGCTGGCCCTGATCCACTCGGAGCTGCTGCTCAACCGCCGCAAGAGCGCCTCGTCGCTGCCCAAGTTCCCCATCGGCTGCGGCGTGAGCCTGGACCAGACCCACGACCGCCTGCGGGCGGCGCTGCTGGCGAACTTCGATTTCGTCCAGATCCCCACGCCCTGGCGTGTCCTGGCGCCGGAGGAGGGCGACTACCAGTGGCGGTGGATGGACCAGTGGGCTGAGTGGGCCGCCCGCCACCGCTTCCCCGTCGTGGCCGGGCCGCTGATCAGCTTCGACCCGGCCAACCTGCCCGACTGGCTCTACATCTGGGAGCACGACTACGAAACCGTCCGCGAGCTGATCTACGAGCACATCGAGCGGGTGGTCAGCCGCTACAAGCAGGTGGTCAACGTGTGGCACGTGGTCTCGGGGCTGCACGTCAACAGCCACTTCCAGTTCAATTTCGAGCAGTTGATGGACCTGACGCGGATGGCGACGCTGCTGGTCAAGAAGGCTGCGCCGTCCGCCAAGGCGCTGATCGAGATCCGCCAGCCTTTCGGCGAGTACTACGCCGCCAACCCGCGGTCGATCCCCCCGATGATGTACGTGGAGCTGATCGTGCAGTCGGGGATCAGCTTCGACGGCTTCGGCGTCCGCCTGCTGATGGGCCAGGCCCTGCCGGGCCAGTACACGCGCGACCTGATGCAGGTGAGCAGCATGCTGGATCAGTTCGCCGGCTTCGGCAAGCCGGCCTACCTGACCGTGGCTGCGCCCAGCGAGCCGGTGACGGAGCTGATGATCGCTTCGCCCCAGTCCAACGCGCCGGTGGACGCGTGCAGCGGGTTCTGGCGGCGGGCGTGGTCGCCGCTGGTCCAGGAGCACTGGCTCGAAGCGGTCTTCCAGATCGCCATCAGCAAGCCGCACATCGAGGCGGTGGCCTGGAAGGACCTGATGGACCATCAGGAAATCGAGCTGCCCCTGTCGGGCCTGATCAGCGAGCAGATGCAGCCCAAGGGGGCGCTGCGCCGGTTAGCGGCGTTTCGACGGGGCCTGACGTTCCCCGGCGCGGGGCGCGAGCAGCCCCAGGCTGGGCGGTCCGCCGCCGCCTCCACCGCGCCGGTCGCTTCCGAGCCGTCCTCGTCGTCCGAGCCGACGCCGGAATCTCCCTGATCCGCACCGCTTTCTCTTCTCGGCCTGACCCATGCTCCAGAGCACGCGGCTGCTGGCGATCCTGCTCATCGGCTTTGGCGCCTGGACAGTCGCGCTTCGCGCGAAACACCCCCTCAAGCGGGCGAGCCTTCAGCCGCAGTCGCTGGGGTATCGGATCGACATCAACGCCGCTGACGCCGACGAGCTGACGCTGCTGCCGGGCGTGGGCCCAGGCCTGGCGCAGCACATCCTGCAACACCGCGCTCAAGCCGGGCCATTCACGCACGCCCGCGACCTGGAGCAGGTGCCGATGATCGGCCCCAAGACACGCGCCCGCATCGAGCCGTGGGTGCGCATCGGGCCGGCGATAGAGAGCAAGAAAGATAGATAGCGGGCAGGGGGCAGAGGGCAGAGGGTAGAGGGCAGAGGGTAGAGGGTAGAAGTCAGAAAGTCACCAATCGCGCATCGCCCATCTCCGCGACTGCTCAGACTCAGGCCGGCTGGGAGAAGCTGCCGATGGCGGTCTGCCGTGCAGCGGTCAGGTCGTCCTGAGCTGGATCGCCCTCCTGGCGGGCCTGCTCAGCCAGCTTCTCCAGGAGCATCTGCCAGGTTTCGCGCTCGTAGGTCAGCAGGCGGATGGCCTCGTCGATGATGGCTGCATCGCGGCTCATGTTCGCATCGACGAGTCGGCGGTAGATGAAGGTGTACAGCGCCGCCAGTCGGCTGCACAGGTCCGGGTCGGCCTGGTGGTTGAGGCTGGTGGACAGCTCCAGCACGATCTTCTGCGCCCGCATGAGGCAGTTGTAGCTCTCCTCGTACTTGCGCTGGGCCATGGCCGCCTGAGCCTGCCGACAGAAGCGCAGGGCCCCGTCGTAGAGCATCAGCCGCAACTCCTCAGGGCGTGCGGTGAGGATCTTGGTTCGCAGGTACGGATTGGTGGCTGCTGGCGCGGTCATGGTCATAAGGCAGCGGTCTTATGCCTAACGGGCCTAAAAAATCGCGGCTGACGGCGACGCTGCCCGTGATGAAGTTATCGGCTAGATGAAGGGGCTAACCTTAGCTGCGCCCGAGCCGATTCCGCCGATTCCGCCTCGGCTGGGCCGGGCTCGCGCCAAGGCCCCGCCGGGGGTGCTAGGAGTTGCTAGCGCTTTTCTTGTTGCCTGCCAGGGCCGTCTGGAAGCTGCCCAGGGCCTGGCTTTGCTGCTGGAGCGTCGCCAGCGCCCGTTCCATGGCCAGGAATTCGGCTTCCAGCTTCGCCCGCTTGGCCGCCAGGAGCTGATCCAGGGAGGCGAGCCGCTTGTTGTTGAGCTCGATCTGGTCATCGATCGCATCGACGCGGAGCTGGATGACGCCGATTTCCGAATCGGTCAGCCGCTTGAGCAGCTCGTCGATCTCCACGCCGATGCCCGACGCGGTGATGGTCGTTTCGCCGGTGACCTCGTCCTCTTCGGTCTGCTTGAAGGTGAACAGGGCCGCGACGGCGTCGGGGTCGTTGTCCAGCGCGGTGAGGAATTTACCCTCGTCGAACTCCAGCTTGGCACCGCTGCCGATGGTGATGCCCACCTGGGCCAGGGATTGATACTGCCCGCTGAGGTCCTGGGTGTCGCGTTTGATGACGAGGTTATAGAGCGCCCGCCGAACCGCTGCGACGGCCGAGTCGCCCAGCAACAACCCTCGCTCCTGCTTCTCGCTGTCGTAGGTGTCGTACTTGTCCATCGCCGTGACGACTTCGTTGAACTTGGTGACGAAGTCGGAGGCGGCCTGGGTGATCTTGTCAGCGTCCTTGCTGATGGTGAGCTGGACGGGGGAGCTGCTGGTGGCGTGCAGGTCGATGGTGGTGCCGGGGACGGCGTTGACGAGCTTGTTGCTCTTGGAGGTGATCAGGAGGGCCTGGGCCGGATCGGGCGGGCCGAAGAAGACCAGGGCGTCCTGGGCCTGGGACAAGGTGGCGGCGCCCCAGCCGGCCCCGCCGTCGTCGAAGACGAACGCCCCGCCGGTGCCGGCCTCCTTGGCGCTGAGGATCAGCCGATAGGGCGCGCCTGCGGAGCCGTCGTTAAGGATCGACGCGGTGACCCCCACGCCCGCC
Organism: Phycisphaeraceae bacterium; assembly: GCA_036381755.1. Taxonomy (GTDB): domain Bacteria; phylum Planctomycetota; class Phycisphaerae; order Phycisphaerales; family Phycisphaeraceae; genus DASVCG01. The sequence continues at coordinate 7,824 of DASVCG010000099.1, forward strand.
TCGTTGATCGCGGTGACCACATTCTCAAGCGTGGCGCTAGCGTCGATGGTCAGCGTTTTCTCGAACGATCCGTTGAGATCGTCGCCAGGGTTCTCCGCCTCGCCGAGGATGCCCAGGTCCGCAGCGGTGGTCGAACCGGCCTCCTCCACCTTCAGCTTCCCCGCGCCGGGGCCAAGATCCTCGATGAGGATGCCGTCGCCGGTGTCGTTGATGCGGGCGTTGATCTGCAAGCCGCGGCTGTTGATCTCGCGGAGCACGTCGTCGATGGTGACCTCATCGCCCTGGGTCAGGTCCACGGTGGCTGAAGCGCCGGAGCTGTCGGTGATGATGAACTTGCCGCGGGTGATGCCCAGTTGGTCCAGCCGGGTGGCGCCGGTGATGTACTTGAACTGGAGGTTGCCTGAATCGACCGTGCT
>DASVCG010000100.1:0-5766 GCA_036381755.1 Phycisphaeraceae bacterium
CGCGGGCTGCTGCGGGAGCCGATGCGGGGGCTGTTCCGGGGGTGGTTCCGGGGGTGGATCCGGGGGTCGATCCGGGGGCCGGGCAAGGGTTTGCGGGCTGGGTCAGCAGGGCCTAAACTTGTGCCCGATCGTGGATAAGAAACCATCCTCCCCATGGATAGAGGATGGGGATCTTTGGGATTCGTGATTCGGGATTGGTGATGGACGGCCGGGGCTGTCAGTTTTCACAGATCGCCAATCGCCGATCACCAAACCAGCGACGTGCTGTGATAGGGCGTATGCCGGGGCCGATGGCCATGTGGAGGCGATTACTCTTGCTGGCGATGGTGGCGGCGTTGCCGGGCTGCAACGATCAGAAGACGGTGCAGGCGCCCCCGGTGCGGATTCCGCACGTGATCGCCCTGAGCGATGAGGGGGCGTACCTGCCCCCGCCTGCCGGGCCGGGCGTTGTGGCCAGCCTGGATTCGCTCATCCCGGACGTGCCCATGCCGGTGGGGTTCAAGCCGGTAGCCTCCAAGTGCCAAAGCTCGTTTGACGGCACAGCCCGGCAGGTTCGGCACGTTTACCAGGGCCGAAGCCGCGGCGCGGAGGTGGTCCGGTTCTATCAGCAGCAGTTGACCCGCAACGACTGGCGGCCCGTCGGCCGTCAGCAGGAGGATGGCGGCGCGGTCGTGCTCAGCTACACCAAGGGGCCTGAGGCGCTGCGTGTGCGCGTGCACGAAGGATGGGCCGGCGTGGTGACCATCGGGATCTCGATCTTCGCCCAAGGCGCAAGCGGCCCGGTTTTCGCCAGCCCCGGCCCGCCGACGACGCCCTGACCGGCCAGGCCCCGCCCCGCGCCCCGGCTGACGCACCCCAACTTCAACCCAACCCCAAGACCCCCTCGTACGTACAAGCAAGACCAAAACATCATGGAACACGACAACCTCCGCGAAAACGACCTGGCTGAATTCCTCGCCAACTTCGGCGAGTGGTGGTCGAAGCACTGGCAGCACGTGCTGCTGGCGGTGCTGCTCATCGCCTGCGTGGTGCTGGGGGTGAGGCTGATCAGCGACTGGCGCACCTCCAAGCGGGAGTACGCCTGGCTGGACCTGGCCGGCACGACCAACCCCGAAAGCTACCCGCTGGTGGCCCAGGAGTACGACAACCCGACGGTCCGGGCGCTGGCGTACCTGCGTGGGGGCGATTTGTACCACCATCAGGCTATGCATCCCCCTGCGGAGGGTGATGACCAGGCCCTGACGCCACAGCAGCGACTGGAGCAGGCTTCGCAGCTCTATCAGCAGGCGCTGGAGGCGACCAAGGAGCCGGTTTACCGCGCCAATGCGCTGTTGGGGCTGGCCGCGGTGGCGGAGACGCAGCAGCGGTGGGACCAGGCCCGCCAGTATTACGCCCAGGCGCAGCAGGTCGCGGGCGATCAGCTCCCCAGCATCGCCGCGGAGGCCCAGCGTCGCCAGGAATTACTCGATGCGCTGAAGCAGCCGGTGGCCTTCGCGCCCGAGCCGGCCGTCACCGCTCCCAGCACGCAGTCGACCGCCGATGAGCAGGCCCAGGAGGCCCCCGCGACGCAGCCCGGCACCGATGCGGCCCAAGCGCCCGCCCCGGCAGCGGAGGGGGCCGCTCCCGAAGCCGCGACGGGCGACTGATGCCCCCGCCAGCCCGTTCATCCCGCCCGCCGCAGGAGCCCGATCCGCCCCAGGCCGCTGATCGCTCTTTTCCCGATCCTGATGATGAAGAAGCGGTGACGCTGCCGCCCGAGCCGGCCCCGGAGGGCGAGGAAGAGGCGGAGGAGAACGGCGCGGAGCACCGCCGATTCGTCCTGACCAAGGACGCCAAGAATCGGCTGGACAAGTTTCTTCAGAACCGCCTCAAGAGCGTCAGCCGGCACCAGCTTCAGAAGCTCATCGCCCTGGGCGGCGTGCGTGTCAACGATCAGCAGCCCAAGCCCAGCACGAAGCTCAAGAAGGGCGACGTGGTGGACGTGATCCTGCCGCCACGCCCAGCCAAGGAAATCCTGCCCGAGCCGATCCCGCTGGACATTCTTTATGAGGACGAGGCGTTCATCGTCGTCAACAAGCAGGCTGACCTGATCGTCCACCCCGCCCGCGGGCAGATCACCGGCACGCTGCTCAACGCGCTGGCGCACCACTTTCAGCAGCAGACCGGCCGTGGCGAAGCGAGCCTCTCGACCGTCGGCCGGCAGGACCTGCGGCCCGGCGTGGTGCACCGGCTCGACCGCCACACCACCGGCGTCATCGTCGTGGCCAAGCAGGACGAATCGCACTGGCTGCTGGCCAGGCAATTCGAAGACCGCACCAACCTCAAGGCCTACCTGGCTGTCGTGCACGGCAACCCGGAGCTGCCCGGCGGGGCGATCGAGCAGCCCATCGGCAAACACCCCACCATCCGCGAGGCCATGGCGGTTCGGCACGATTCAGCCAGCAAGCACGCCCTCACGCTCTACCGCGTCCGCGAGCGCTACCGCGGCTACAGCCTGGTGGAGCTGGAGCTCAAGACCGGCAGAACGCACCAGATCCGCGTGCACCTGTCCTACCTCGGCCACCCGATCGTGGGGGACATCCTCTACGGCGGCGAGCCGGTGGGCCTGCGCGAACTGGACGAGCCGCCCATCGCTGCTGGCGCACGGCCCAACCTCACCTTCGCGCGAAACAAGGAAGAAGGCCAGCGCATCGAGCAGGCCGCTACAGCCCGATCCGACCTGATCATCGCCACTCCTGCTTTGCACGCGGCCCTGTTGCGCCTTACCCACCCGCTTACGCAGCAGACCATGACCTTCACCGCCCCTGTGCCCGACCCCATGCGCACGCTGATCAGGGAGCTTCGCCGTCGCCCCGCGCCGGGCCCCGTAGCCCAGCAAGGCTACTGGGTAGACTTGAATAAAGCCCTGGGCGACGAGGAGTAGATGTGACAAGGCAACGAAATCGCCCTTTTATCCCCCTTCTTAGCTCCCTCCCCTGCCCCCTGCCGCCTGCCCACCACCCTCTATCTTCCTCTGTGCCTCTGTGTCTCTGTGGTTTGCTTTTTCTACCCCCTGCCGTCTGCCCGCTGCCCCCTATGCGCCGAGTCGGTCCCAGGCTTGGCGTAGCAGGTCGCGGCTGTGGGCCAGGTAGCTCGAATCGGGGCTGAAGACCTCCAGCGTGATCGTGCCGTCGTAGCCCGCGGCTTTGAGCGTGCCCAGGTGTTTGGCGTAATCGACCGTGCCGGTGCCCAGGGGCAGGTGAAGATCAGCCATGCCGCCCTTGTTGTCGTGCAGGTGGACGTGCTGGAGCCGGTCGGCGTAGGCATGGATCAGCTCATCCGCGGTGCTCTCCAGGACGCGCAGGTTGCAGTGGCCGATGTCCAGGTGCAGCGCCAGGTGCGGCAGGGGGTCGAGCAGGTCGGCTAATTGGTTGGCACTGTTGAACCAGCCGGGGATGTTCTCCACCATCAGCCCCACGCCCAGGTCCTGCGCCATCGTCAGCAGCTCGCGCAGGCTCTGGAGGTTGCGCTTCACAGCGTAGCGGCGGTCGTGCAGCGGCGTGCGGGCGTCGGGGTGGACGTTGACCCACGCCACGCCTAATTGAGCGAACGTCTCCAGACAGCGGCGCATCTCCTCCAGTGCTGCGCGACGGACCTGCTCGAACGGGCTGGCCAGGGGCAGGTAATAGGCGGTGTGGCCCACCACGCCTAGCCCCGCCTTGTCCAGGGCGGCGCGGACCGCGGGCGGGTCGATCTGCTGCGGCGCCGCGGCGGGCGGCTCCAGCGTCAGGTCGATGAAGTCCAGCTCCAGCCGGGCCATCCAGGCGATCTCATCGAGCACGTCCTGGGCGGGATGGTTCATCGCGCCGATGAGCATGGCGGCTCCTGCGTCGCTCGCCCGTCAGCCGGCCCAGCGGAAAAAGGCTGGGCGGCTGGGGCTCAAGGTCTGTTCACGCGGCGGGCTTCTTGCCGGGGCCCGCCCCCGGAAGCTCCCCCGCCCCCGGAAGCTCCCCCGCCCTCGGAAGTTTCTCTGGAGGCCCCCCCGAAGGCTCTCCCGGCGGCTTCACGCCGGGCTTGGGCCCGAACCAGTCGTGGTAGCTGTCCAGCAGCGTCGCTCGGGGCAGCCCGCCCCATTCCAGCGGCTCAGACGGCAACCCCGTCAGCCCGAGCTGCGCCCAAAGCTCCGCGGGCAGCCGCTGGGCACGGTCTGGGCACAGCCAGCGGAACACGCACATCAAGCCGCTTAGCAGCGTGCGATCGACCCCCACGCGGTTGAGCAGATGGTCCCAATCCAGCGTCTGGGCGTGGAGGTAGAGCATGTTCAGGATGTCGGGCCAGTCGCATCGGTCGCGGTGCATGATGTAGAGCTTGCTCCAGATCAGCTCCTCGATGGGGATCAGCCGCATGGGCAGGCCGCTGACCTGGAACTGCGGCCCGTGCGTCAGCCACCGCTCATCCACGATGGCGCGGTCGTTGGCCATCTGCCAGATCAGGTCCACGATGATGTCGTCGTGCACGCCGCGGTAGATCCAGCTTCGCTTGTAGGGCTGCTTGTGGTAAAGATCCTCAAAGCCCAGGCGGGTCAGTGCCTCGATGAAGACCGCCCGGTCCTGCGGGAGGATGATCAGGTCCATGTCCTTGGTGAACCGCATCCGCCCGGTGTAGTAGGACGCGGCTAGCCCCCCGCCCAGGGCGAACGAGAGCCCCCGCCGCTGCACCTGCTCCAGCACGTTGCGGTACAGGTTCAGCTCCCGGTCGGTGAGCACCGAGGACCAGTCCCAGCCGGCGGTGGTCAGCGATAAGGGCTCCTGAGCCATGCCACCTCCCGACCTTGATGATTGATTTATAGCGCCGCAGGACGCGGATGGCCTGCCCGAACCGGGATTTATCCAAATTCCCAGGCGATTCCCAGGCGGACAGCCCCCCTGCCCGGCGGATCGGCCCCCACGGCCAGGCGCGCCGCCCTGGGGCGGTTATGCCCCCCTGGCTCCCCCTGCCCGCCGCTGCTGGCCCGGAAAAGGGGGGTCTGGCCCCCTGCTTTGGGGCCCCTGGCGGCATTAACCGGACCCTGACGCGGGATTTGCGTTGCTCTTTGGCCGTCTGTCGGCTACGATCCGCCGGACCGCCGTTGCGTCGAGTATCGTCCATGAACGGTCAAGCCTCTGCCTTGAGCAGCCATGTGCTGGTGCTCAATAAGATGTGGATGGCGATTCGGGTCATTGATGCCCGCAGAGCCTTCTCGCTGCTGGTGCGCGACCTGGCGGAGGTGATCCGCGTCGACGACGGCTCGTTCACCGGCTACAGCTTCGAGAATTGGGCGGACGTCTCCGCGGCGAGGGACCAGTTCAACGGCCTGTCCAGCCAGGATTACGACTGGGTGCGGACGGTGCGGATTCACCTGGCGGTGCCCAAGGTGATCCGCCTGTTGGGCTACGATCAACTGCCCCGGCAGGATGTGAAGCTCAACCGCCGCAACATCTTCGCCCGCGACCGCAACACCTGCCAGTATTGCGGCAGGCATTACCCGACTTCGGAATTGAGCCTGGACCACGTCGTGCCGCGCAGCCAGGGCGGGCAAAGCACGTGGGAGAACCTGGTCTGCGCCTGCACGCGGTGCAACGCCAAGAAAGGCGGCCGAACGCCCGTGCAGGCCCGGATGACCCTGGTGCGCAAGCCCTTCAAGCCCAACCGCAACCCGGTGATCAGCCTGCGCCTGGGCAACGACAAGTACGCCAGTTGGAAGGCTTTCCTCGACCACGCCTACTGGTCGGTGGAGCTCAAGTAGGC
>DASVCG010000101.1:0-3740 GCA_036381755.1 Phycisphaeraceae bacterium
GCGCTGCGGGCGGCGCGGCTGCACCTGGAGCAGGGGCGGCTTGAAGACTACGGCCGCATGCTTAAATCAGCCGTCCAGCTCGATGAGACGCACAAGGCGGCGGCGATCGAGGCGTACCGCTTCCTGCAGGACCGCGGGGCAGGGGGCGTCGAGGTCGCGCAGGCGCTGCTCAACGTCGCGGCGGCGGATCCTTCCGATGGCGATGCCCATGCCGAAATCGCCACGCTGCTGCTTTCATGTGGCAGCTACACGCAGGCGGTCGAGTGGTTCGGCACGGCCAGCGCCCTGTGGGGCTACCAGGGTCTGCCGCCGGCGGGGCAGGTGCTCGATGCGGCCTATGACTGGGCGCTGTCACTGTGGGGCGCCGGGCGCGGCGATGAAGCGCTGACCTTCATTGACTCATTCGTGAAGGGTTGGGCTCCGCAAGAAGAGACATCCATGCCCGCCAGTCTCGCCATGCTCGTCGCGGCGATTCATCATTCCGCCGGGCGCGAGGCGGAGGCTGCGACGGCATATCAGGTGCTTGCGGAGACACTCCGGGGGCGGGGGCGGGCGGAGCAGGACGCGGAAAACCCCGACCGCATGGTGGATCGCGTCTGGGCGGCCGTGCTGCTCAATCAGGAAATCGAGGCGATTAAGCCGCTGCTGGATCAGCTTGAAAGACGCCTCCCAGCCGAGTCTCCAATCTTGGTGCGTCTCCGGGGGTGGTGGATGCTTCGAGCAGGTCAGCGCGAGCCGGCGCGGCAGGCCCTAGCCGCATGTGCCGAGACGGACCCGCTGTGCCGCCTTGGCCTGGCCCTTGCACAGGAGCCGGATCAGCGCGATCGGCAAGTCGAGCTGTTGCAGCAGGTTTTCGTCGCCGCCCCCGGAAGTCTGGCGGGGGTGCTTGCGGTGGATCATCTACATCGCCTCGAAGCGCGGCCGCAGCAGCCCCCGGAATGTGTGTCCATCACACGGCTGGTCGCGCAGGTTCCGCTGGAGGTGCGCTCGCTGGCATCGCAGGCCAACCGCGTGGTGATGCTGCGGTTGCGCCCGCTCAGCCCCGCGGTGGGTTACGCCGAGCCGCCGCAGTTCCAGGTGGACCTGATCAACCTTTCGCCGCTGCCGCTGAGCCTGGGGCCCGGGGGCACGCTGCCGTCGGATGTGATGCTGGTGACGCGGGCATCGATTGGCGGCACCGAGGTCACCGAGTACCAGCCGCTGAACCTGCATCGCCGCCTGCGGCTGAATCCCAACGAAGCGGTCAGCGCGAAGGTGACGGTGGACCACGGCAGCGTCGCGCAAGTCCTGGCGACCAACCCCACGCAGGCGGCAAAGCTGGCGACCTCCGCCGTGCTTAACCCCCGGATGACGGTGGAGGGTGACTTCGTGCCGGGGCTGCTGGGGACGCTGTCGATTGCCCCGGCGGTGCAGCGCTCCCCGCGCCGGGCGACGCCCGAGACGATCGAGGCGGCCCTGACGAAGCTCGAAGCCGATGCCGCGGCAGCCGATCAAGCGGAACAGCTTCGCACGGCGGCCTGGCTGGCCCGGATCGCCGCGCAGGCTGAAACGACCGCCGAGCACAAATCCCGCATCACCGCCGCCTTACGTCAGGCGTGGCAGCAGTGGCCGAACACGCAGCGGGCATGGCTCATCAGCCGCCTGCCGGTGGGCGCCGAGGCGGACCAGACCTTCGCAACTCTCATTGACGCCGCGGTTAACAGCGATGATCCCCTGGTGCAGACCGCCTTGCTGCTCACCCGGGCCACCGACCCCCAATCCCTCGTCCTGCTGGCCGCCCTGCGGTGAGACCCCGGCCCGATTCACACTCTCGCCACCGCCCTCCGCGACGTGCTGGCCCTCACACCCCCGGCACCGCCGGTGTCACAACCGCCGCCGGGCAATTGAGAAAAAGGCGAGCCACTTGCCTTTGCCCTTGACTTGGCGAGGGGGTATGATAGATTACGAGCCTGATGGCAGAAGCAGCGGTCTTTCATACCTGTTCCTACGACCGCCATTATTCGACTATCTCATCGCTGCAACTGCCTCATCACGCTGGTTCCGGGATTTCGGGGAAGTCGGCCGACGCTGTCAGGTGTGTGACAGTTTTCGCTGCCGACCTGAGGCAGAATCTGAACCTCCGCCAAGGTGGCGGGGGCAGAGGCGTGCCGGGCCGTGTCGGTCCGGTTGACGCTGTAGCGAGGCGATGAGGGTTTCGTCATATCACCGGCAAGGTTGGGCCTATCCCGTCAGTCCCAGGCTCTGCGACGCGGCCACGTCGGCCCGGCGCAGGCCACCCGGCGATCCAGCGCATCCCCTTCGCACATGCTACGAGGCATCATCTTTATCGTTACCTCAACATTGACGCAAGGAGTCAACTCATGAGGCGCCAGTCCGCATTTACCCTGATCGAGCTGCTGGTGGTCGTGGCGATCATCGCGCTGCTGATCGGCATTCTGCTGCCGTCGCTCAGCCGCGCTCGTGAAGTCGCCAACCGCACCGTGTGCGCGTCCAACCTCAGCGGCATGTACAAGTCCATGTACACCTACTCCATCACCGCCAAGGACAAGTTCCACGTGGCGGGTGTCTCCACCCTGGGCAACGACGTGACGGGCTTCAGCAATGCCCAGCGCGTCAACGGTCAGACCTACCTGCCCTCGTCGGCGGAAATGGCCAACAACAGCACCGCTTCGCTGTGGATGATGATCCGCGACGGCTCCAACGCGGTGAAGGGCTTCATCTGCCCCTCCTCGGGCGACACCCCCGATGCGCTGGTCATCGACCCGGCCGCCAACCCGGCCCAGGCCGCCAACCTCAAGGACACCTGGGACTTCCAGAGCGTCCAGAACCGCGGCTACACCAACCTGTCGTACTCGTTCCTGAACATGTACGGCAACCGTCAGAGCCGTTGGTGGGGCTCGATCGCTCCGCCCGACTATGTCCTGGGCGGTGACGACAACAACAACAACAACACGACGAACCTTCACACCGGCGAGAAGAACCAGTCGCCGGCCCTGAACATCACCCAGATCCAGACCCGCGAGAACAGCCAGAACCACTCGCAGGGCGAAGGCCAGAACCTGATGTTCGGCGACGGTCACGTCTCGTTCGCCAACGATCCGTTCCAGGGCCGCAGCTCTGACAACGTGTTCGCAGGCGACACGGCGTCCACCGCCAGCGCGGCGGAGAGCGCCACGATCCCTGATCTGGCCAACGATCAGGCCAGCTTCATCCACACCAGCCGCGCGGATCGCAACTCGATGCTGATCCCCGTGTCGGGCAACAATTCGGATAACCTGCCGCACTCGGCCAGCGCCACGCCGTAATTGACGGCTGAGCCTGTGTGTAAACTCAAGGGCCGGGCAGCATAAAGCTGCCCGGCCTTTTTACTATCATGGCCCGTCTCATGCCCCAGGCGCTACCCAAGCCGTTGCAATCGCCCAAGTGGGCCATCGTCGCCGCCGTCCTGCTTTCGCTGGTGGTCTACTGGCCCTCGCTTGGCTACGAATTCGTCTACGACGATGCGACGATCATCGGCACCGATGAGCGGCTGGACGATCCGGCCTTCGGTTACAAGGTCTGGGTCGCGCCTTGGTGGCCCAAAGGCAGTGTGGCCCCCGCGTCACGCCCGCTGACCAGCTTCAGCTTCTGGGTGCAGGTGCAGTTGCACGGCCGGCACGAGGCGGCTTTTCATTTCGTCAACATCGCCCTGTTTGCCGCCCTCAGCGGCGCGGTCGCATGGCTGACCTGGCGCTGGCTTG
>DASVCG010000102.1:0-5173 GCA_036381755.1 Phycisphaeraceae bacterium
TAGGTCGCCATGATGACCCCCAGTTGCCGCTGGTTGCTCAGGCACTGCACCGCCCGCGCCGCGTCCCGGGCGCTACGCAACGCCGGCAGCAGGATGCTGATCAGCAACGCGATGATGCTGATGACCACTAGCAACTCGATCAGTGTGAAGGCGTGAGCTCGCTGGAACCCGCTGGGATGAATCGACTTGTCAAGCATGGTAGAGCCCTCGATCCCCGGTAAAGGTGAAACCGTCATGCCACCTCAACCACACGCTATCCCTGCCTGCTAACGCCATGCAGCCATCAAGACACGTTGATCACGCTCCTTGGACAGATCAATCCTCGGCAGGCCCAGCACCATCGGTGGCGCATGCCTGTACTCAGACCAGACACCCCATCCCCAGCAGCGCCGTAGAGGCCGACTCCGGAACCACCTCCACTATCACACGTCCGTCCAATAGAGCGAGACACGGCCGTTCTGCTGATTCGTTTCCTCCGAGGCGAACTGGATCGACGCCAGCGAATGCACGTCGTGAAAGAGTGCCCGCGGAAAAATCGTCCTGAAAAATGACCTCGGCGCAAACAGGCGAACCCGCCCACAGACCCGCAGCAACGGAACCGAGCAGAGCCACGTCGCGTAGGGGGATTCTCATCTGCTTTTCCTCCCTTTGCCGCGAACGAAAGAATTGAAGATTTGCGATCGATACAAAACATGAAGCCACCCCCAATTTACCAAATTCCAAACAGATATCAACAGATAAGCAAGAAAATTTTTGGTCCACCAGTTAGCCCGGAACCTCAAAACAAATACGCAGGACCTCAACCCCGAACAGCCTTGCCTGTGATGTTATATAAAATATTTAAATACAAAGATTTACATATGAATTGACGATTTTTCAGATTGACGGCCGCCCGTTCTCATTCAGCCGCCGGGAAACAATACAGATCATACAGTTATTGACAGATTAAGATTTGAAGCTATATTTAAATCGCATACCATCGAGGTGTCATGAAGCTGGATGCCCCTTCCACCGCATCACCTCAATGGCTGGCCCAACGGCTTGAGCGAGACATTCGCCGCCGGGGGCTGCGGGTCGGCGAGCGTTATCTGTCCACCCGTCAGGTGCAGCAGCAGTACGACGTGAGCCTGGCGGTGGCGGCCCGCGCCATGGAGCTGCTGGTAGCCAAGCAGGTTCTGGAGCGGCGCGACCGGAGCGGAACATTCATCGGCCCGCATCTGCCCTCCAACGAAGCATCTTCGTGCGTGAAGGTCATCCACGTGTTCATGCACGAAGAACTTGCGCACTTTTCGCTGCTTTCGCTGGATCTGTTGATCCAGACGCTGCTGCGGCCCGACCACAAAGGCGACTCCCCTGCTCACCGCTATGGCGTGCAGTTCGCCTATCTGCCGGATGGCAACGAAATCGCCGTCGCCGATGAGCTGATCAAGAACACCCAGTCATCGGGGCAGCTCCATGGCGTGGTGGCGGTCAGTTGCGGCCGTGATGTCTACCGATTCCTCGATCGTCATGGGATTCCAACTGTTGTCTTTGGCTCGCTGGACCCTGACCTGAAGCACATCCCATCAGTCGACGCTGATTATTTCACTGCTGGCCACCTGATGGCCGGTTATCTGCTTCAGCGCGGGCACGAATCGCTGGGGTTGCTGGGCATCAGCCGTGGGAATGCGGGGGATCATGCGTTTCTGGACGGCGTGGCACAAGCGATGACGGAAGCCGAGCGCCCTCCCAACGCGCTGCTGTCGCGCCTGTGTCAGCATGCCAGCGAGCGGTTGATCCGGGCGCACGTGGAGGCGCTGCTGTCCCAACCATCCGGCCCCAGGGGGTTGATCTGCCGCTCCGAGTCGGTCGCGGAGCTGGTGTGCGATGTCGCCAATCGGCTGGGGTTGCGTGTGCCCGGCGATGTGGACGTGGTCTACGAGGCCGTGGCGACAGGCAGGGGCGGGCACCTGCCTCATCCGCACGTGCAGACCCGCGAGCCGTTTGAACGCATCGTCATGCGGATCCGCGACATGCTCGAACGCCTCGTTGAGGGGCAACCGCTGGAGGAGCATCGGACAGCAATCCCGGTCGAACTCCATCTGCCCGAGCAGGAGCGTCAACCCTAAGCTCGCTGGACTATCCCGGCGCCGGCTCGTCGGCGTCCGCATCAACACCATCGCCGTCTATCTAAACGAAGGAAGTCCTATGCATGAGCACCGCGAGGCCATTCGGGGCGACCGTCGGGCTGTCGTGCGCCTGGTTCCAACATTCCTCATCATCTGCTGCCTGATCGCGCAGGCGACGGCTGCGGAGCCACCCGTGGTGATCCGCGACGATGACGTGGAAGGCGCCAAGCTCCGCCTGCCCAACGGGGACATCCTCAAAATCTATCTGGACGAAGACGACATGGGCGGGGCGATCCGGTCGACCGACGGGGGCAAGACCTGGACCAAACCCGAAAAGCCGGTCAAGCGCTGGGCGACCAAGACGCTGCTGGACCGGAACGGGCAGATGCACGGCTTTTTCATCATCCTGCGCCACGTCAACGAAGAAGGCAACCGCATCGCCATCGACCGCTTCCTTGACGTCTGGCACGTCAAGACCTCCGGCCCGGACAAGGTTTGGGAGAAGGGCAAGATCATCCAATACGGCTGGAACGGCTCGATCGTCGACGATGCGATACAGCTACCCAGCGGCCGCATCGTTCAGCCCTCGCAGGACTGGGTGCCCGGCTCGCGCGGTGAGCCGCCCACCGGCAACGGCTACGCCATGACGCTGTACTCCGATGACGGCGGCCAGACGTGGTCGCGGTCCAACCCTATCACGTCGCCGGTGTATGAGGGCTTCAACGGCGCCAACTTCGGCGCCTGCGAGCCGACGATCGTGCTGCTCAACGACGGCCGGCTATGGATGCTCATGCGCACCCAGACCGGCTATCTGTATGAATCCTTTTCGGAAGACGGCGCCACGTGGACGGAAGGCAGGCCGTCGGTCTTTTATGCGTCGACGGGTCCGCCGTCGCTGCTGCGCATGCCCGACAACCGCCTGCTGCTGTTCTGGAACAATTGTGAGATGCCGCCTCGCGTCAACGGTCAGGGGGTTTACGCGGGCCGCGACGCGCTGCACGCTGCGATCTCCGAGGACGACGGCAAGACCTGGCGGGGCTTCCGCGAGATCCTGCTCGACCCCCGCCGTCATCAGACCCCGCCGGAGCGTGGCGACCGCGGGACGGCGTACCCCTATGCCGTGGTTTCAGCCGACGGCCGGTATGCCGAGGCGACTTCCGGCCAGGGCGGGCATCGCGTCGTGATGCGCATCGATCCCGATTGGCTGCTGGAGAAAGAGCGGTACAGCGATTTTTCCAACGGGCTGGAGGACTGGTCGGTCTTCAAGGGATTCGGCCCGATCAAGCGCTGGTGGCGCGACCGCGTGCCGGGCCCTCAGCTCATCGCCGACCCTTCAAACCCGGATGCGGTGGTGCTGCACATCCGCAAGCCGGACGACAAGGACGCCGACGGCGCCGTGTGGAACTTCCCTGCTGGACACCAAGGCCGGCTGACCCTTCGCATCATGTTCCGCGAAGGGCACCGTGACGCAGCGATCGCCCTCAACGACCGCTTCTTCGAGCCCACCGACAACAACGCAGACGAGAAGGCGATCTACGGGCTGATGGTTCCGCCCTCAGGCCGGTTGGCGGACAGCAGCTACACCTTTCCCACGGATCGGTGGGTGCAGTTGGATCTGGCGTGGGACGACGCCGAGCAGGCCTGTCAAGTGTCGGTTGACGGCCAGACGGTTGCCACGATCCAGCAGAAACACCCGACCATCCACGGAGTGTCGTATCTGCATCTTCGCTCCACTGCGGACCAGGTCGATCCTGCCGGCTTCCTGATCGGATCGGTGCACGCACGCGTGGAGTAATCTTGCAAAGGGGTGTCCATGAAACGATCCTACGCCATGAGGGTGATCGCCTTGAGCGCCGCTATTGGCACGAATGCTGTGGGACACGCAGCGGAGGCGCCGGCTGACATGGGGATCTCGCTGCGGTGGAGCCAGTTGCCGGCGCTGCCGGACCGCGAAGGCTTTGCCGGGATGTACGCCGGCGTCAGCGGCGGGGCTTTGATCGTCGCGGGCGGGGCCAACTTCCCCGACAAGCGGCCGTGGGAAGGCGGCCAGAAACACTGGTACGACACCATCTATGTCCTGTCTCAACCCGACGGAACCTGGCAAATCGCTGAGGCGAAGCTGCCCCGGCCGATGGCGTACGGGGCCGCGGTGAGCCACGGCGACCGCGTGATCTGCATCGGGGGCAGCGACGCTGAGGCGCATTACGCCGACGTCTTCGCGATGCGGTGGGACGGACAAAGCGTCACGATCACCGCGCTGCCCCCCCTGCCTGAGCCCTCGGCCCACCTGTGCGCCGCGGTGGTCGGCGACATCCTCTTCGTGGCCGGCGGCGCATCAAGCCCCGCTGCGACGCAGGCGCTGCACATCTTCTACGCCATGGATCTATCCGCGCCGGCGCAGCAACTTCAATGGCAATCGCTGGAGCCCTGGCCCGGACCGGATCGCCAGCAAGCCGTCGCAGCGGCCTACAACGGCAGCTTCTACCTTTTCTCCGGCATCCGGCTGACCGCGAACACTGAAGGCAAGCCCTGGCCGGTTGCGCCTTACCTGTCGGATGCATATCGCTACACGCCCGACACGGATGGGATGACCGGAACGTGGCAGCGCATCGCGGATCTGCCCCGCCCCGTCGGCGCAGCACCGTCGCCGGCCATGGTGATTGCCGAACACGGCTTGGTGATCTTCGGCGGGCTGGATGGATCCACCCTGAACGCCGATCCGCGCCACTACCCGCCCTTCCCCCGGGACGTGCTCGCCTATGACGCGGCACGCGATGCCTGGTCGCTGCTGAACCCGATGCCCCCCGATACCTCGCGCCTCACGGCCCCGGCGGTGGAGTGGCACGGCGGACAGGTCATCGTCAACGGCGAGATCGCACCAGGCCGGCGGTCCCCGGCGATATTCTGGGTCAAGCCGACCTCTCAGGCGAACGGAGCCCTCCCTTGAGGAGCCTTTCTCATGCTTCACCGCCACATGCCGTTGTTGCCCGCTGCGCTGACGGCCTCACTTCTAGCTTGCGCCGCGGCGCAGGCGCAGGAGACGTTCGAATACGTCAAGGGCGGCA
>DASVCG010000103.1:0-4517 GCA_036381755.1 Phycisphaeraceae bacterium
GCGCGCAGATGGGGTCGATCTCGGTGACGACGACGCGGCAGCCCTGGCCGCGCAGCGCCTGGGCGCAGCCCTTGCCCACCTCGCCGTAGCCGCACACCACCGCCGTCTTGCCGCTGAGCATCACATCGGTAGCGCGGTTGAGGCCGTCGATGAGCGAGTGTCGGCAGCCGTAGATGTTGTCGAACTTGCTCTTGGTGACGCTGTCGTTGACGTTGATGGCGGGGAACAGCAGCGTGCCGTTCTTTTGCATCTCGTAGAGCCGGTGTACGCCGGTGGTGGTTTCCTCCGAGACACCCGCGACCGCCTGGGCCAGCTTGTGCCAATACTGCTTGTCCTGTTTGAAGGTATCCGCCAGCAGGCCTAGCACGACCTTGAACTCTTCGTTGTCGGTGGTGTCGGGGCTGGGGACGCTGCCGGCTTCCTCGTACTCATAGCCCTTATGGATCAGGAGCGTGGCGTCGCCGCCGTCGTCGACGATCTGCGTCGGGCCCAGGCCGTTGCCGAAGTCCAGCGCCCGGGCGGTGCACCACCAGTACTCCTCCAATGTCTCGCCCTTCCAGGCGAAAACGGGAACGCCCTTAGGGTTCTCCGGCGTGCCGCCCTTGGTCGGCGGGCCGACGACAACCGCAGCGGCAGCGTGGTCTTGCGTCGAGAAAATGTTGCACGAGGCCCAACGCACCTGCGCGCCCAGCTCCGCCAGCGTCTCGATGAGCACCGCGGTCTGCACTGTCATGTGCAGCGAGCCCATGATGCGCTGACCCTTGAGCGGTTGAGCGTCAGCATACTTGCGCCGCACCGCCATCAGCCCCGGCATCTCGTGCTCCGCCAGCTCGATCTCCTTGCGGCCCCACTGGGCCAGCGAAAGATCAGCCACCTTGAACTCCAGGCTCGGCGCAGTGGTCGGTCGGCTCGTCACGGTCGTCATGGGAATCTCCTTGGGGTTGCAGCGGTTCATGAATGATTCTTGAGTTCGCAGCCGCTTGGCTCAAATGGAGGAAAGCGGCTCGTTCTGTGCGTCAGGCTCCGTCAGCCGTATCGGTCAGCCGCCTTTCTCGCGCTTGATGCCCGTGGCCAGCAGCAGGGCCGGGCCCTTGGCCTTGGGCTGAGGCGGAAGATTCAGGCATCGGACCTGGTCGAAGCCGCTTTCCGTGAGCAGTCGTTCCATCGACGCGGGCTCAAAGCCCATCGACTGCTGGCCCATCTCGCGTCGGAAGTCGTCGCGGTCATGCGTGAGCAGGTCCACCAACACCGCCTTGCCGCCCGGCCTGAGGATGCGGTGAGTCTGCTGAAGCGCCTTGGCCGGCTCAGGCAGGTAGGTCAGCACCAGCACCAGGAGCGCTGCATCGCAGGCGGCATCCTCGATGGGCAGGGCTTCCAGGTCGCCTTGGCGCAGCTCGACGTTGGGCAGGTCGGTTGTGCGCTGGCGTGCGGCGCGGAGCATAGCAGGGGAGTTGTCCACGCCGATCACCTGCGCCACGAAGCTCGCCAATTCCGCGGTGAGGGCGCCGGTGCCGCAGCCCAGGTCAGCGACGGTCCAATCCTGAGGCAGCAGCGCCAGGAGGGCCTGACGCTCGAACGCCGTGCCGTAAAGCTCCTGCCGCATCTGGTCCCACTGGGCCGCAGCGCCGGCGAAGAAGACGCGCGAGTCCTCCCGCCGCTGACGCAGCAGCTCCGCCAGGCGCAGCTCATCCTGCCCCACCGCCGGCCAGGCGTCGGTCTGCTGACGCGCCAGCAGCCACAGCTTGCGCTGGGCGGGGCTCAATTCCTCCAGCGGCATGCGATACAGGCGGGTCGTGGCTTGCCTGCGGCTCCTGACCCAGCCCTCGTCGGCCAGCAGCTTCAAGTGCCGGCTCACCGTGGACTGCGGCAGTTGCAGCACGCTGCACAGCTCCGTCACCCCCAGCTCCTGACGTTCCACGATGCGCAGCAGACGAAGCCTCGTCCCGTCCGCGAGGTTGCTCATCCATTTGATCAGCGCATCGGAGGATGGCATGGAGGCGCGAATCATCAGTCTATCCGGATGGAATAATAAAAGTGAAGGCTGATTTCGTCAAGCCACGGCATTGCCAAAGCCCGTTGGTTCGGATACGTATAGAGGGATTCCCCGCTCCCGTTCCGCGTCAAGCGCTGCGGAAAATGGGTTAGATTGCGTTGCTTTCGCCGTGCCAGGCTGGCCAGCGCCTGCGGGGGGCCGGTTGGGGTGGGGTGTCGCCCTGATCCGTCAGGCAGAAAGTGGATGGTATGAGTCGACCGCAGCAGCCTGTCACGATGGGAGTAGTGGGGGTTGGAGGCTTTGCACAGTTTGTCAGCGACCTGTTGCTGAAGCACGGCCCCGCGGTGACGCCGCCGATTCGGCTGGCCGCAGCGTGCGATCCCGACCCAGCCCGGTTTCCTCAGCGGCTGGCCCTGCTGCGGGACAGGGGCGTTCAGGTGCTGGCGTCGGTCGAGGAGCTATTGGCGCTAAAGGAGGTGGAGGCGATCTGGCTGCCGGTGCCGATCGACCTGCACGCGCCGTTCACGCTTGGGGCCCTGGCAGCGGGCAAGGCGGTGATGTGCGAAAAGCCCGCTGCCGCGACAGTCGATGAATGGGCGCAGATGGCTGAGGCGCGCGACCGCACCGGCCTGCCGGTGCTCATCGGCTACCAGGACATCTACGACCCGACGATGCTCTGGCTCAAGCGACAACTGCTCAGCGGGCAGTTGGGGCGTCTGGAGCGGGCGTCGATCCATGCCTGCTGGCCGCGCAGCAGCGTCTATTTCGGCCGATCAGCCTGGGCGGGGCGCATCCGCCGCAACGGCACGTGGGTGCTCGACAGCCCCGTTCAGAACGCCCTGTCGCACTACGTCAACCTGCCGCTGTTCCTCATGGGGCCCGCTGAGGATCAGCCTGCGCTGCCCCTGGCGGTGGAGGCTGAGCTTTACCGCGCCGCTCCCATCGAGAATTACGACACCGCCAGCCTGCGCGTCGAGCTGGAAGGCGGCGCGACGCTGCTGGTGCTGGTCACCCATGCGTGCATGGAGCGGATCGACCCAGCCATCACGATCCAGACCGACCGCGGCCGCATCACGATCACGCGCAATCAGATCGTCATCAGCCTAGATGGAGCCAGCCGCACCGTCCAGCGTGACACGGAGGCGATGTACCGCGGGATGCTTCAGCGGCTGGTCGCAGCGGTTCGCGGCCTGCCTTGCGCCGACATCGCCGCGGCGACGCTGGAGGTGGCCCGCTCTCAGTTGCTGGTGGCCAACGGCGCTTCCCAGGCAGCGGCGATCGTCCCCGTGCCCCCTCAGCACGTTCAGCGGCGTCCGTTCGACGACGGCGGGGAGGTCTGCTCCATCGAGGGCATCGAGTCAGCCATAACCTCCTGCGCCCAGGCGTACCAGATGCTGCACGAGTCGGGCCGGTTGCCCTTCACGCAGCCCGCCAGCCGACAGGACCTGCGGTGCTACAAGCATTTCGCCGGGCCTCGTGCCGCAAACGCCTGCCGCGCCCCCGCAGCCGACGTAAGAGCTTAGAGCCATGCGAAGAGCCTGCGCGACAATAAGCTTGCTGATGAGCTTGTTGATGCCAGCGGGCCTGGCGGGCTGTCAGACCGAGCAGCGGGTGGTGCGCGACGGCTGGGCCGGTTTGAGGCAGATCGCGGACAAGCCGCAGCCCCAGGCAGGCCCTTCGTCATTCACCGACCCGGCTGCCGGGCAGGGCTGGGCGGTCCTGCTTCAGCAGCTCACCGGCCCTGATCGCCGCCAGCAGGCGCAAGAGCTTATGGACCGCATCCACCAGGCGGGCGTCGCAGCGGACCTGTGGTCCGAGGATTATCAAGGCGTCTTGACGGTCTATGCCGGGCGGTTCCACGACCCGCAGGAGCCCGCGGCGCAGCAAATGCTGGAGCAGGTTCAGCGGATCACCCTGGACGAATCAAACCCCTTCGCCTCAGCACGCCTGGTGCCGCTGATGGGGCAGGGGCGGTTCATCACCGATCCGCTGGACCTCAAGCAATACGTGGGCTACTACACGTTGCAGATCGGCTATTACGACGCCCAGTTCGGCAAGGATTTCCGCCAGGCCGCCCAGGACGCAGCACGCGAGCTGCGCGAGGAGGGGTACGAAGCCTATTACTATCACGGGCCGTTTCGCTCGCTGGTGACCGTCGGGCTTTTTACGGAAAACGATTTTGTCATGAAGGGCAACACGCAGGCCTACGGGCCGCGCATCAAGGCGCTTCAGGAAAAATTCCCCTACAACCTGGGCAACGGGCGGACGCTGATCGAGACGGTCAACGGCAAGAACCTGGGTGAGCAGCCTAGCTGCCTGGTGCGGGTGTTTTAGTTTTTGATCGCGGAGTAGAAGGCAGGCGATGCGTGATCGCTGACTTGTGATTTCGGCTGTCTACTCTCTACTTTCTACTCTCTGCTCTCTATCTTGGCCCTCTCACCTGCCCTCTGCCGCCTGCCCTCTACCCTCTATTCAAAGCGAGAACCCTGCGCCTTGCCAGGCTTCCTTGGCGGCCAGGGCGGCG
>DASVCG010000104.1:0-5498 GCA_036381755.1 Phycisphaeraceae bacterium
CACCCCGCCGACGAACATCAACAAGTCCATGGACGACATCGTGGCCCTGTGCCGACGACGCGGATTCATTTTCCAGTCCTCCGAGATCTATGGCGGGATCAACGGCTTCTGGGACTACGGCCCGCTGGGCGTCCTGCTCAAGAAAAACCTCAAGGACGCTTGGTGGCGCGACATCGTCACCTGCCCGCCCGACGGCCCCGACGGCCAGCCCCTGGACATGGTCGGCCTGGACACCACCATCATCATGAACCCGAAGGTGTGGGTCGCCAGCGGGCACGTCCAGGGCTTCAATGACCCGATGGTCGATTGCCGCGAAACCAAGAGCCGCTACCGCGCGGATCAGCTCTACGTCTACAAGCCCCAGCAAGCCGAGCAGAACGCGCTGATGTTCGCATTTCTTGAAGGCGAGCCCGAGCCGGCGGTCAAAAACATGAAAAAGGCCCTGGGCAAGCAGGCGGACCCGGCAAACTACTTCATCGAGCCGCTGCTCAAGGTCCCGGCGTACGAGTATGCCTACGTCGTCGGCCCGCATGCGAGCAAGCCCGGCACGCTCACCGAGCCGCGGATGTTCAACCTGATGTTCGAGACCTACATCGGCGCGGTGCGCGACGAGGAGTCCAAGGCGTACCTGCGGCCCGAGACCGCGCAGGGGATCTTCGCCAACTTCCGCAACGTGGTGGACACGTCGCGGGTGAAGGTGCCCTTCGGCATCGCGCAGATCGGTAAAGCGTTCCGCAACGAAGTCACGCCACGCAACTTCACCTTCCGCTCGCGCGAGTTCGAGCAGATGGAGATCGAGTTCTTCATCCACCCCGACACGGCACGCGAGTGGTACCAATACTGGCGCGACGCGCGCTACAACTGGTGGAAGTCGATCGGGCTGGCGGGGAGCAACCTCCAATTGCGCGAGCACGAGAAGGACGAGCTGGCGCACTACGCCAAGGAAGGCGCGGGCACCAGCGACGTGGAGTACCGCTTCCCCTTCACCTCGCCGGGCTTCGGCGAGCTGGAGGGCGTCGCGCACCGCACCGACTTCGACCTGCGCCAGCACGCGGAGCACTCGGGGCTGGGCGACAAGCTCAAGTATTTCGACCAGGAGCGCAACGAGCGGTACTTCCCGCACGTGATCGAGCCTTCCGCCGGCGCCGACCGCGGGACGCTGGCGCTGATCTGCGAGGCGTACACGCCCGATGAGTCCCGGCCCAGCAAGGTGTTCCTGCGGTTCCACCCGCGCATCGCGCCCATCAAGGCCGCGGTGTACCCGCTGGTGAACAAGGACGGGATGCCCGAAGTGGCGCACAAGCTCTATCGGCAGCTCCGCGGCAAGTACACGGTGGAGTACGACGCCAAGCAGTCGATCGGCAAGCGCTACGCGCGGATGGACGAGGCGGGCACGCCTTACTGCTTCACGATCGACGGCCAGACGCTCCAGGACCAGACCGTCACCGCGCGCGACCGCGACACGCAGCAGCAGCAGCGCATCGCGATCGACCAGGTCGAGGCGTTCCTGGCCCAGCACATCGGCGGCTGATCCGCCTGGCCGCCCGCGGGCCCGGCTTGCTGCGCCTTGCCGCCTTTGCCCCTGTCGAACAGGCAGCGGCTCAGCAGCCCGAAACCATCGAGAAAAACCCGGCCCAGGAGAAAGGGGGCCGGCAGCAGCCTATGGTTGATGAGGCGGGCCTGCCTGCCAGGGCGCTGAGCCGGGGCTGCGTGGGCTTGGTCGGGTCAGCGCTTGTCGTGGCGCAGGCCGCTTCCCATTCAAGGAGGCTGCCATGCCTGCGAAGAAGTTCTGGCAATATCTGGATGAGCAAGGGATCAAGTACGCCCTGATCCGCCACGCGCCAGCGGTGACGTCGCAGGAGGTCGCGGCGCAGTCGCACATCCCGGGCTGGGAAGTCGCCAAGACGGTGATTGTGAAATTAGACGGCAAGCTGGCGATGGCGGTGCTGCCTGCGCCGGCGAAGATCGACTTCAACCTGCTGCGTCAGGCCACCGGCGCCCAGCACGCGGAGCTTGCCAGCGAGGAGGAGTTCGCCGACCGCTTCCCCGACTGCGAGATAGGCGCGATGCCGCCGTTCGGCAACCTGTATGGGATGCCGGTGTACGTGGACGCGTCACTGACGGAGGACGAGCAGATCGCCTTCAACGCCTGCTCACATGCGGAGGTGGTGCGCATGGCCTACGCTGATTTTGCCCGGCTGGTGAAGCCAAGGGTGGTGCACCTGACGGCACACCCGGTGGGGTGATGCCGGTGCGGGCTGGGCGGCTTGCCGCTTGAAGCGGTCCGCAAGCCGGGGCAGCGGTCGGGGCCGGCCCAAAATAAAAGTGCGATCCGAGCAGGGGCTGCTGCGGATCGCACCCGATCAGGGGGCAGGTTTGAAAAAGCCGGTCGTGGCCGGCGCGGTCAATCAATCGGCCTGGGCAAGCTGAGGCGGCGTCTCCCGGGCCGGCGCGGGGACGCTTGGGATGGTGGGCTGCTGCTGCCCGTCGGGGCGGTCCTGGTCGAGCCGGTCCGGCCGGAGCAGGATCGCGCGGGGGGCGATGGTCAACGGCTGGAGCCGAGCGGCGCGGGCCCGAGCGCCCCAATACACCCGCGCGGGCTTGGCCTGTGTGTTGCGGAATTGCCGCTGGGCCTCGCGCAGGTAGTGGTGTTCGTCGATGCCGCCGGTCTCTCGCCGGAAGTTGTCGTCGGGATCGACCGTAATGGGGGTGTTGACCACCTGAAGGTAAGCCACGTGCGTGTAAACCGGCTGCTGGCTCAGCTCCTTGCTGACCACCGCAGCGGGCTCGACCACGGGGCGTTGAATGATCAAGATCCGCTCCCGATCAGGGCTTAACGGGACGCGGACCACACCTGGAACGGGTCTTCGACTGTCGCAACAACAAGCTGCCTCGGGTCCGTAGCATGTTTGCGCCTGGGTGGGGGTTGCCGTCAGGGTCAGCATGCTCAGGCTGACCGAACCTGCCGCGAGCAGTTTGCACCACTTCATTGCGTCTCTCCTTGCCCCGCGGGCGGTGTGGGCTTCCCCTCCACACACAAAACACACAAAAGCGTCTGGTCTCCTAAATTCTTTCCGGCGGCCAACTTCCGGAGCTGGCGACCCGATCCGTGGGCGTGCTCCGGGGTCGGCGGCCGGGGCGATGGTCGGCGGTCCCTCCGTCCGCCGACCACCGCGATTTTTCCCTTCCGAGCGACACCAGAAGCCTTGCAAGATCGATGCCAGTAGATCCAAACGGGGCGGCTTCGATCTAAGCCGTTGTCGATATAGTGTTTAGGCGATCTTCCGGGCGGGTGGCGGGCATGTCGGGCGGAGGCGGGATGTTGAGAGGAATCAACATCAGCGTGGCGAAAGGGCGACGCGGACGGGGCCGGCGTATCCTTGCGCAGCAACACTCTCGCGCAGCAGCGCCCTGGGCGCGGGGGATGGGCAGGGCCGAAAGCGGTAAAGCCCGACGGCAGCGATGGACGACGATTCGAGATGGATGCGATAGGATAGCGCGCATCGTAGCACTCCCTCGAGTATTGATTTGACCCACCCTTGAATCGAGTTACCTGCCGATGTCCCGCCTTGCTGCGCCGACGCGTGCTCGTGCTTCGGTGTCGGGATCTCCCTCGGACACGGTGCCGCTCCGCCGGCAGTTGACGTGGGTGACGGTGGCGTGGCTGTTCGGCTCGTACTGGTCGGGGACGATCACGGGCGCGGCGATGACGCAGTTCGCCCGCTCGCTCAACACGCCCGACGCGGGCTTCGGCATCCTGGGCGCGCTGCCGTTCCTGGGCGCGCTGATGCAGATCCCGGCCAGCTACATGCTGGAGCGCTACGGCAGGCGGAAGCTGACGTACCTGATCGCCGGATGCATCGGGCGGCTGATGTGGACGCTGACCGCGGCGATCCCGTGGATCATGCCCGGCGCAGCGGAGTGGTGGTGGCCGGCGATGCTGCTGGCGATCCTGGTGAGCTGGGCCGCGGCGCACGCGGCGACGCCGGCGTGGATGAGCTGGATGTCGGACCTGATCCCCCGCCGGCTGCGCGGCCGCTACTTCGCGGTGCGCAACCTGGCCAGCCAGCCCATCGCGCTCTTGGTGACGGTGGGCGTGGGCTACGCCCTGGACCGGACGGAGCTGCTGACGCAGGATCACCCGGACCTGATGCTGAAGGTGACGGCAGCGATCCTGGCCGTCGCTGGGCTGGTGGGCACGCTGGACATCCTTTGCTTCTGCTTCGTCCGCGACAACGGCCCGCCGCCCGCGCAGCCCTCCACCAGCGACGTGCTGCGGCGGATGTGGGCGCCGATGCGCGACGCCAACTTCCGCAAATACCTCTCCTTCAACTTCGTCTTCGTGCTGGGGACGGGCTTCGTGGGCCAGTACGTCTGGCTGTACCTGTTCGACGTGGTGGGCTGGAGCAACTGGAAGGCCAACCTGCTGCTCCTGGGCGTGCCGCTGGTGATCCGGATGGCGTGCTACCGGATGTGGGGGCGGATGACGGACCGGCTGGGCAACAAGCCCGTGCTGCTGATCACCGGGGCCATCACGGCGCTGGGGTCGGTGGGGTGGATGCTGATCACGCCCGAGCGGTTCTGGGCGGGCTACCTGCTGGTGGCGTTCGTGACGTTCGGCTGGCCGGGGCTGGAGATCGCCAGCTTCAACTACATCCTGAACCTGGCCGGCAATCGGCGAGAGAACAATGCCGCCAGGCAGGCCACCGCTGGCAGCGCGTACGTGGCGCTGAACTCGACCATCGTGGCGGTCGCGGGCATCCTCTCGGGGGTTTTCGGCAGCATCATCGCCAGCGGGTTCGCGGATCTTTACTACCCCCTGCCCTGGCTGGACACGGTGCTGACGTACCACGGCGTGCTGTTTTTGACCTCGACCGTGCTGCGGGTGCTGGCGATGACGTGGGTGGTGACCCTGGTGGAGCCGGAGGCCACCGGGACGCGCCACGCCATCCGCTACATGACCGCGGGGTTCTATTCCAATGCGCGCCAGGCGATGCTAATGCCCACGCGGGTGATCGGCCGAGTAGCCCGCTGGGGTTCGCGAGCCTCCACCAGCCGCCGCTGACGCCTCCGCTGCGGCTTGCGACGGCCCTCCACCAGCAATCGATCCGGCCCCTGGGGCGTTGAACCGCGGGGCAGGGCGTGGCGATAGATCGTGGGGCTACAATGAAAGCTCCACCGTGATTGTGGATCGACCCTGGCCGTCTGCAACGGGAGTGACTTCCATGTGCAACACGCCTGCTTGGCTTCGTGTGGTTCTGATGGGCGCCGGCCTGATGGTGGGGGGCGTGCTGGCGGGGTGTCAGCCGCCCAAGGGGCAAAGCTCCGGGCGCATCGGCATCAGCGATACCGCTGAGCCCGAGTACCGCCGCAGCGCCGTGCTGCCGGTGGTGCTGGTCGAGTTCAGCGACCAGTTCCCCCAGCGGCTGGTGCAGGATCTGGACGACGTGCCGCAGTTGCGCGACACCCCCGGCCGGGCGACGATCATCCTGGGCGAC
>DASVCG010000105.1:0-2691 GCA_036381755.1 Phycisphaeraceae bacterium
GTCCTCATCGTGCTTCACGATGTAGGAGGCCTGGTCGAGGCCGCGGTCCTGCTGCTTGCCAAGCCAGGGCAGCAGCACGCGGTCATACGCTTCCGGCGCGCCGGGGCCCGTGATGTCATGGTTGCCCTTGGTGATCAGGAACGGCACGCCGAAGCCAACATCATCGACCACGCCGATGGCGTCCTCGAACTGTTTGGCCTGTAGATCAAAGCTGCCGCAGAGCCCTTCCACAAAGTCGCCGACCTGGACCACGAACGGCACGGGCGCTTTCTGCTCGCGCATCATCGCGGCCACGGAGCGGAGAAACCGCGGCGTGAAGCGCGTGGACGCATCGACGTACCCTTCGATCTGCCGAACGTCGTGGGGCTTCTCCCGCTGGACCCAATCCATATCGTGGTGCGCCATCAGGTCGTAGTGGATATCTCCGAGCACCGGGAACGCGTACAGCGGTTGATCAGTGGAAGGGGCGGCAAGCGCGCGCCTGGGGCGATGAAGAGCGACGCCGGCCTCCGCGAGGGTGAGCGTGGCTTGCAGGAGAAACTCGCGTCGGGATGGTTGAGACATGGAGCACCTCCCTTGCAGTTAAGGTGATTGACGCCGTCGGCGGATGGCGTCGTGCACGCCTGGATCGCCCTTATCCGCCGGTGACCGGCGGGTCGAACATGTCCGGCCAGATGTCGGGATCGTTGATCGCATCATAGTCGTAGGATGCAGCGTGCCCGTCCACGAAGCCGAGATTGGCGATGTTGTTGTAGTGACGGCAGGCGGGCTGATCCAGGTTGGGATTTCCCGCCAGGGGCCACGGCGGCGAGACGCTGGGCGGGAACAGGCCGATCCAGGTTCGGTAGCGGAAGGTGCCGTCCCCATCAGGCCGCCCCAGGTCGCCGATCAAAAACGCCAGGCTCGGCTTCTTGATTTCCGCCATGCGATGGCTGCCCACCCAGGGAGAGGAACCGCCGTTGGCGTTGCCATAGCCCAGAAACCCCCGGTTGACGCCGTAGCCGCCGCCCCATGAAGTCCTGCCGGTCCTCGTCGCTGTGCTGGATGCTCCCCGGGGCATGTCATCGCTTTCGACCACGGGGCAATGCCAGATGCCCGTCACATAGCCGGCGGTTCCGCCGTCGGGGTTGGGGTTGTCCGGGTCGACGCCGTCGGGCAGGCCGCCCACTTCGTGCAGCTTGATGTGCCAGAGGCCGTAGATCGGATTGCGGGGGTCACTGCTTCCAAGGGTGCCGATGGCAATTTGCGAGAAGTTCACCAGGGCGTCGTTTTCCACGCTGGCGTAGGTGTGGAACCCGATCGCCAGTTGGCGGATGTTGCTGGAGCATTGGATGGAGCGGGCGGTCTCGCGGGCGGTCCGCAGCGCCGGCAGGAGGATTGATATGAGCAAAGCAATAACGGATATGACCACTAATAATTCAATCAGAGTAAACGCGGGCCTTCGTGGTGCCATGGGCGGTGTCTCCTATTCTTGAACCGAGTCGGGATGCTTTTCCGAAGCATGGGCCCTACCCGTGAGCAGCGTCACTTTGCGATGGCGGCATGCCGCCAGGCGGTCGGAGCCGCTTGCCGCTGGTTTATGTTCGGCCGCCGCGCGGAGCCGGCCCCACAGACTCTCCCTCATAAAGCGGGTTTTCCTTCGGCTGCACAAGCAATGAGCCCATCCACTGCTTGTCGGGCTGGCTGAGCCACTCCAGGCAAAGGGACAGATACGGCCTCAGGTCCGGCAGCGAGGTGGATGTCAACGAGGGGTACGTGTACGGCGCGAAACCTTCATCATTGACCACGCACACCGACATGTCCCGCGGAACGTGGATCCCCCGGTCCCGCAGCGCCCGCAGGGCGCCCATCGCCGCCGGCACCGTCGTGCAGAATAGCGCCGTACCTTTCACCATCCCCGCGTCGAGAAGCTCCAGCATCTGGCGGTGGGCCTGGGGCAATGGAGAGGTGTAGGCCTGCACCGGCTTGCCCAGCAGCTCGCCCTGCATCCGCCGAGAAGCCCGCCAGAGGTTCCACTGCTCGATGCGGGCTTGAATGCACGGGTCGATCGTCTGCACGTTGAAGCAATCGACCCGCTTGTGATTCAGCTCCGCCAGCTTATCCAGGAGCGTCCAGACCGCTGCTGGCGGGAACATCACCAGCGACGGGATGCCCAGCGAGGTCAGGTCTTGACCGATGACGATCAGCGAACGGCCTGCCTGCTTGAACCGATCCAGGATCCGGACCGGGATCGGCTCGCTGTTGGGGTTGAGGAAGACCCCGTCGAACACTTTGATCGCGTCGAAGATGACGGGGTCATCCCAGTGAACGTAAAGCATGGTGCGGACGCCGGCGGCGTATTCGGCGGCGACCTGCTCCAGCCCCAACCGCCACAGCTCCACATCATGGGAAAGAACCGAGGGAACCAGAAGGGCCAGCCTGAGGGACCGCTGATGCGGCGTGCGGCGGACGACGAGCCGCCCGTTGCTTTGCCGCTCGAGCAGCCCCCGCTCCAGCAGCTGCTCCATCACCCGCCGAACGGTCACACGCGATACGCCGATCTCTTCCGCCAGCTCCCGCTCAGCAGGCAACTCCTTTAACAGATAGTCGCCATGGCAGATCCGCTTCTCGAGAATGCTCAAAATATGCTTGGTCTTCGATGGCATCCGATCCATCCGCCCCTCAGGATCCGAATGGCAATCGCAAGCCCAT
>DASVCG010000106.1:0-3568 GCA_036381755.1 Phycisphaeraceae bacterium
GAGTCAGCTCCAGGGCCTCCTGGGTGGAGTTGGAGCCGGTGCCCGCGATGACCTTCACCCGCCCCGCTGCGGCCTGGATCACGTGCTCGATGACCTGGCGGTGCTCGATGTGCGAGAGGGTGGGCGACTCGCCGGTGGTGCCCACGGGCACCAGGCCGTCGATGCCCTGCTCGATCTGGAACGACACCTGGGCGGTGAGGCGGGTGAAATCGACGCGCCCGCTGGAGAAGGGCGTGATCAGGGCTGTCATGGCGCCTTGGAACATGGCTGTCAACCTCCGTTGTGGGCGGTCACTCTAGAGCCGCTCGTGCCGCGGGGCAAGGGCAGGCCGGGGCGAAGGCGGTTGAACCGCGGGACTTTACGCCTTGCGCAAGGCCAGGATCAATTCCACCTTGCCCACGTGCTCGCCCAGCTCGCGGGCGATCTGCACCGGGGAGAGCCCGCGGTCAGCCAGCTCGCAGACCGAGCGGCTCAAAGCGTCGGCCTGGGCTGCGTCGATGCCGCTGGGGGCACGGTCGGGCGGTGGGTCATCGCTGGGAAAGGCGCCTCCCGCGGGGGCGTCGCGCTGGTCGAGGCCGCCTAACGCCGCGATCCGGGCGTCGGCCTGGCGGATCAACTGCTCCAGGCGCACCGCTTTGGCGTCCAGTTGAGCGCCCAGCCGCTTGGCCAGTTGCTCGACCTCGACCATCACCTGCTCCAGGTCGTTGCGCAGGGCCTGCTGCTGACTCGCCCGCTCCAGTTGCTCGCGGGCGGTGAGTCGCTGACCCTGCTGGCGGCGTCTCTTGTGCAGCCGCATCAACAGGCCCATCGCGATCAGGAGCGCGCCGATGAAGGGCATCAGGTCGATCAGGAGCTGGCGCGTGTCGGCCAGCGTCATCAGCAGGGGAGGGCAGCTAATCATGACGCCCGGTCCTCCCGCCTGGCCAGCCAGCGGTCCGCCGCGGCCTGGGCCGCCTGCATCGCCCGGCGCAGCGTGACGCCGCGCTGACGGGCCAGCGCGCGAACGTCCTCAAGCTCGGGCTTGACCGACACCACCTGTCCCTCCAGCGACCCCACCTTCAGCCGCACCGGGCCCCACCGCGTCTGCACGCGCACGTGTCGGCGGTCCAGCACCAGCCGACGCCAACTGCGGAACCGCACCCCGAAGCTGCCCGTCAGCGCCAGCACGCGGCGGGCCATCGCCGCCCGCTGCCCGGGCGCGCACAACAGCGAGAGCATCACGCCCGGCCGCTGCTTCTTCATCCCGATGGGGACCGTCCACACGTCCAGCGCCCCCGCGGCCAGCAGCTCCTCCTGCACGCGCCCGATCAGCTCGGGGGTGGCGTCGTCCAGGTTCACCGCCAGCTCCACCACCTTCGAGCCGGCTGGGGCGTTCCCAAGGCTGTCGCGCGGCTTGGCCATCGCGCGATTGAGTGTACCGCATCGGAGCGGCTGGCGCACCAGGCAACAGGCCGGCGGTTATGGATATCATCCCTGTCGTGAGCCAAACGAAGCCCAACCCGCGCCACGCGCTGGTCCAGGCGGTGGCCGCCAGCCTCAAGCGCCGCTGCGGCGTGCGCGGGCCGGCCAGGGTTCTGGTGGCGGTCAGCGGTGGGCCGGACTCGGTCGCCCTGCTGCACGCGATGAAGCTGCTGAGCACCCGCCGGGGCTGGCGCCTGGAGCTGGCGGTGGGCCACGTCCAGCATCACCTGCGCGGCAGGCGGGCTGAGGAGGACGCTGTTTTCGTCGAGAACCTGGCCACGAAGCTCGATCTGCCCTTCCTCCGCGCCGACCTCGACCTGCGCCGCCCCGGGCAGCGGGCGTCCAAGGCGTCCAAGGCATCCCGCGCGGCTTCCGATCAAGCCAACCTCGAAGCCCGCGCCCGTCAGCAGCGTTACGCGGCGCTGGCGACCATGGCCGCCACGTTCGGCGCGCCCTACATCGCCACCGCCCATCACGCGGACGATCAACTGGAAACCCTGCTCATGCGGCTGCTGCGCGGCACGGGCGCCAGCGGGCTGCGCGGCATCGCCTGGCGCCGCAGGATCGCGAGCCCTTCGCCCTCAGCACAGGCGGATTCGGAGGGGCCTTCGCCCTCGCCGTGGCGCGCGGTGCTGATCCGCCCCATGCTCGCGGTGACGCACCAGCAGGCGGTGGCGTTCCTGGAGAGCATCGGCCAGGCCTGGCGGGTCGACCACACCAACGAGGACCTGTCGCGCCTGCGCGCCCGGCTGCGTCATCAGGTGCTGCCGGTGCTACGGGAGATCCGCCCCGACGCGCCGCACAAGGCGGTGGCCATGGGCGACTATTTCCGCGCGGTGCATCAGCTCATCCGGATGGAAACGCAGCGCTGGGGCCCGCACGTGATGCGCGGGCCCAATGGCGTGATGACGCTGGACCGCGGTCAAGTGCGGCTGATGCCCCGCCTGATCCTGGGGGCGCTTCTGCGCCAGTTGCTGCGCGAAGCGGGCGTGCCGGGCGACCGGCTGACGCGGCGGGCGCTCGACCCGCTGCTCAACGCCATCCGCGACAGCCAGGGCGGCCAGCGCCGCTACGACCTGGCCCGCGCACGCCTCACCATCACCCGCTCGGAGGTCACCATCCAGCCCGCTTGAGAACGCGCACGGCAGGAAAGGGGGGATTACCCCTCGGCGATGATCTGCCTCTGCCCTCAATCGCCGATCGCTTGGATTTCGCTGACGCCGGGGCTTTCACTGACGCCGGGGCGATCCACCAGGATCCGCAGGCCGTTGAGCACCACCAGCAGCGTGCTGCCCTCGTGGCCGATCACCCCCAGCCACAGCGGCAGCCCCCAGAAGCTCAGGAGCACCAGCAGGCCGATCATCGAGAAGGCGAAGGTCATGTTCTGGCGGATCCGCTGGCGCGCCCGTCGGCTGAGCCACACCGCAAAAGGCAAGGCGCGCAGGTCGTCGCCCATGAGCACCACGTCCGCGGTTTCCAGCGCCACATCGGTGCCCGCTCCGCCCATGGCGATGCCCACGGTTGCCGTCGCCAGCGCCGGGGCGTCGTTGACGCCGTCGCCCACCATCGCCACGCCCGCGCCGTCGCTCATGAGCTTGCGCAGCTCCATCACCTTCTGCTGGGGCATCAGCCCGGCACGCACCTGGTCGGCCCCCACCGCCTTTGCCACTGCCTGGGCCACCTCGTGATGATCGCCCGTAAGCACCACCACCTGCCGAATGCCCAATCGCTTGAGCGACGCGATGGCCTCCTGGGCCTGTGGCCGGGGCACATCCGCCACCGCCACCACGCCGGCAAGGCGGGGCGAGGCCTCCCGCGCCTCTCTGGCCAGCACGATCAGCGCCGTCTGGCCCGCCTGGCGGAATGTCTGAGCGGCTTCTTCCACCTGGGCGGGGACCGTCAAGCCGTGCTGGCGGAACATCGCTTCGCGTCCGATGCCCACCCACAGCCCGTCGACGAGGGCGTGGACGCCCTGGCCGGTGTGGTTCTCGAATTCGTCGATGTCGCGCAGCGACAGCCCGCGCCGCTGCGCTTCCTGAATGATCGCTTCGCCCAGGTGGTGCTCGCTGTGCCGCTCCACCGACGCAGCCAGGGTCAGTAATTCATC
>DASVCG010000107.1:0-2426 GCA_036381755.1 Phycisphaeraceae bacterium
TGCCGCCCGCTGCGTAGAGGACGCCGTCGCGGATCGCCAGCGCCGGCAAGCGGCCCGAGGGCATCAGATGGGCGACCTTCTCCACCTGGCCGCTGGCGGTGTCGATTCGGCACAGCACGCCGGCCACCGTCCCCGCGTAGATATATCGCCCCCCGTCGTACGCCATCGCGTCACAAAAACCCCAATCCTGCTGATGGCGCGTCTGCGTGAGCTGCGTCGCCACCGCGTAGCGCTGAGGCGGATCGGGCAATAGCTGCTCGCGATCATCCCGCCGACTCAGGCCGTGATCGAACCACGTGAAGCGGTCCGCGTCGGGGTCATAGCGGAACAGGCGGATCGGCTGCGGGCCGGGCGTCTCGTCCCACGCCCGCGTCTCAGCGTAGGTGCCCCACAACGCGCCGCTGGCGTCCACCACCGCGTTGTGCGGCTGGGCGAAGCTGATGGCGTTGCCCACGTACGCCAGCCGACGCGCCCGCCCTGTGGCCAGGTCGAAGCGAACGACAAACTCCGCGGGATAGGTGAAGGCGTACAGAATCCCCCGCTGCCAGTCCGCGGCGATCGATTGCAGATAAAGATGCGGCTCCGGGATGCCCAGGACCTGATACGCGTCCGCGTCGGGGTCGTAGCGCACCAGCTTGCCCCCGGGCGCTTCGTGCTGCTGGTCCGCGTCGTGGAGCAGGCTCGTGCCGAAGTAGAGGCAGCCGTCGACAGGGCTCTTGAGCAGCATGCGGTGAATCTTGCTGTCGAAGCGGTCCGCCCACCTTTGCGTGCGGCAACTGCGAAACTCGCCCGTGGCGGGATCGAACCGATACAGCAGATCGCCATCCAGGCTGTTAAGCCCGCAGAACAGCACGCCGCGTTCCGCATCCCAGCAGAGGCTGTCGAAGCTGATCCAGCCGTGGAACCAGGCCGGGTCCGCCGCCAGGTCGCGGTAATGCCATCGGCCGGCGATCTTGTCCTGCCAGCCCTCAAGCTGCACATCGCGCAGCCTGTAGGCGCGAACACGCCCCATCGCCTGTGCCTGCGAACGCGAAGAGGATTCTGATTGAGGCTTCATCATCGCAACACCTTAGCTGGGCAGGTGAACCACCGCGTAACGCTGCAAGCCGTTCAGGCGAATAGCCTGAGGCTGAGCCTGCAAGCGAGGCGGCTGAGGGTCAGGCGACAGAACAACCGCGGCCTGCGCATTTGCCGACGCGTCCAGGTGAATCACCGCTTCTACGGGCGCATCCTGCTCATCAATGCGGATTAGGTGGATGAGCCGTCCCCCCCGGCTCGCGGGGCGGTTGAACTCGACCATCACCTGCGGCGCAGCGTCCACCCGCATCGTGAAAGGCCCGTGCAGTTGAGCGATGAATCGCTCCAGCGCATCAGCATCGACGGGAGGCCGCAAATCGCGCGCGCGAAGGATATGCGGCGTCACCGGCTCAACGCTGCGCACCGCGGGCCACCAGCCCAGCCGCCCGCTGCCCAGCTCAGCAACCGCCGGCTGCGCCGATGCGCCGGCAGCCTCCGCCTCGATCTCCTCCAGCTCGACGACGTCCTCATGCGTCCAGGCGAACCACTCCTCCGGGCCGATCGCATCATTGATCGGCCGCCAGGCGTCAACCCAGTCCAGGATCGGCTGACGCGGCCGTCGCCTGCGGTCCTCGTCGTACCGCCCCGTCCGCGTGGTGAACAGCAGCCGCCCGCCCGCCTCCACCCACGACCGCAGCCGCGCCAATTCCTCATCCGAGAGGCACTCCGCCTCCGCCACGAGCAGCGTGCGCACTTCATCGAGCGCCGGATGGTCGATCTGATTCATCAGCCGCCAGGGCACGCGCATCCGCGTCAAGAGCGCTTCGAGCCCGACCACGGCCTCCCAGGGCTGTCGGCCGTTCCAGGTCAGGCTCGGCGTGTGACGAGCCAGCCCCACCTCGCCCATCGGCTGCGTGTTGCCCAATAGCGCCCAGTGCTCGCGCGCCCAACGCGTCAGCCTCGCCTTGGCTTCGGCCCCCAACTGCGCATGAGGCAGATAGCGGAAGGTGAAGCCCAGGCACGAGGCGTGGCCGCCGTTGGCCGCCAGCGCCAGCGACACGCTGGCCTCGACCCGCTTGGGCTTCTGCGCCCAGTGGTACGCGCAGACCGGCAGGCCCGCTTCGCGCGCCATCTTGAATATCGCCAGCCGCGAGATCGGCCGGCCTTCCAGCAGCCGCAGGTGAAACCGGTCCTCGCTCCAGATCATGTCCACCCAGGGCAGCAACCGCTGGGCCAACTGACCGTAGATGAGCGGGGCGTTGTAGTACACCCCCTGCGCCGCGTTGATGCTGATCGCCACCTGGTCCGACAGCCCGCGAACGAAACGCCGCAGATGCCGTGTGAAGGCCAGCTCGCGGTCCCACTGGAACCGCAGCCAGGCGCGGATGTCCGGCGAGTTGATCACCACG
>DASVCG010000108.1:0-4922 GCA_036381755.1 Phycisphaeraceae bacterium
GTAGCGCTGGTACATCTGGAGCAGGTCGCCGGCCCATAGCGCCGCCTCCGCCCCGCCGGTGCCCGCCCGCAGTTCCAGGATCACCGCCCCCACCGCGCGGTCGTCCGCGGTGACCAGCTCGTTCTCCACCTCCTCCAGCAGCGCCTGGGCCTGACGGCGAAGCTCGGGCAACTCCGCGCGGGCCAGGGCTGTCAGTTCCGCATCCTGCTCCTCCGCGATGATCTGCTCATGCTGGGCGATCTCATCCATCAAGCGCCGCCACCGCCGATAGCCCGCCACCAAGTCCGCCAAAGCAGCCCTGCGGGTGCTCAAAGCACGCAGCTTCTCCGGGTCCGACACCACCGCGGGGTCGGATAGCTGCTTCTCCAGCTCATCGAACTGGCCCGCCAGCTCATCGAGCTTGGCGATCAGCCTGGTTTGGGTCTGCGACATGACTCATTCAACGGATCGACCGCAACGATCGGGCGATGGGCGATTCCCGAATTCGTAGTTTTTCTGACCCTGCCCCCTACCCCCTGCCGGCTATCCTGTTCCGCGCATAAAAAAGCCGCAGGCTGGCTCAAGAGGCGCACTGCGGCCAAGGTCATTCGCTACTTCTTGCCGGCACGCTTGGTGAAGTAGTCCCCAGCGAACTTGCGCTGGAACTTCTCCACCCGACCAGCGGTGTCCACGAACTTCTGCTTGCCCGTGAAGAACGGGTGCGAGGCCGAGGAGATGTCCACGCGGACCAGCGGGTACTCCTTGCCGTCCTCCCACTTGATGGTCTCCTTGGTCTTGATGGTCGACCGCGTCACAAACGCGAAATTGGCCGACACGTCCTGGAAGACCACCGGGCGGTACGCTGGGTGGATGTCCTTCTTCATCGCTGCCACCTGGGTCCAATATCGGGTGCTTAGGGGGGCGGGTGTGCCCCGATTCAAAGCCTCATATCATAGGTTCTCCGCCACCAGCGGGCAAGCCGCCGGGCCGGGCCCCGCAGAGGCTGGCAGCAGGATGCTCTCCATGGACGTGTACCTCAACGGCAAGATGGTCCGCCCCGCCCAGGCGCTGGTGCCCGCGGATGACGCCGGCTTCCAGCACGCGGTGGGGCTGTTCGAGACGATGTCGGTCCACCACGGCAAGGCGTTCCGGCTCGAAGCACACCTGGAACGACTGGCCGGCTCCGCCCAGCAGCTGGGCCTGGCGCGCGACCTGGACCTGGACCCGCTCCGCCAGGCGGTCCAGACCACCATCCAGCACAACCGGCTCGACCGCGCCCGGCTGCGGCTGACCGTCACCGCCGGCTCGCTCTCGCTCTTGCGCCCCGACGACGCAGCGAAGCACCAGCCCACCGTCCTCGTCATGGCCAGCGAGCCGACCGCGTACGACCCGGCCTACTTCGAGCGGGGCATCCGCGTGCTGGTGGCCCCGCCCGCAGCGAACCCCTTCGACGCCCTGGCCGGGCACAAGACGCTGAGCTACTGGGGGCGATTGCGGACGCTGCGCCAGGCCGCTGCTGCCGGCGCAGGCGAGGCGATCTGGCTCAACATTTCCAACCACCTGGCCAGCGGCGCCATCAGCAACCTCTTCCTCGTCAAGGAGGGCACGCTCCTGACGCCTTACGCCCGCGGCGAGGAGGCCCAGGGCGCCCTGCCCGCCCCCGTGCTGCCGGGCATCACCCGTGCTGTGGTCCTGGAATTGGCCCAGGAGCACAGCATCCCCGCTCAACGCCGCATGCTCTCGGTCAACGACCTGCTCGAAGCCGATGAGGTCTTCCTGACCAACTCCAGTTGGCACATCCTGCCGGTGACCAGCGTGGAAAAAGCCGCTATCCGCGACGGCAAGCCCGGGCCGATGACCCAGCGCCTGCGCGAAGCGCTGCTGGAGCGGATCGAGCAGGAAACGCGATCGAATCCGAACGATTGATCGAATCAAGAAGGAGGCGTGGCCATGGCGGGGGATGATGCGCAGGGGAAGGCCGAATCCCCGCCGGGCTCGCTGGTGGACTTTGTGATCCGCCACGCCCAGGTGCGCACCAACCTGTGCACCCAGCAGCGGTTTGAGACGGGCTATCGCCTCGAGCCGCGCACCGTTCCGGACTACAACCTCATCTTCGTGACGCGCGGGCAGGCGGTGTGGGTGATCGAGGGCCAGCCGTACCCCCTCCGCGACGGCGACCTGGTCGTCGTGCCGCCGGGCGTCCCCCATCACGGCTACAGCCAAACGCCGCAGATCACCCTGGAATCGTTCCACGTGGAGGCCTCTCTGCCCAGCGGGCAGGACGTGCTGGCGATCCTCACCCCCCCGCGGTTCCAGCACGTGGAGCCCAACAGCTACCTGGACCGCTACCTTCGCACCGCCCAGGCAGAATTCGACCGGCCCGATCACGCCCAGGCCCGCCTGATGCTCCAGAGCTGGGGGCGGCTGATCCTGCTGGAGCTGCTGCGCGACAACGCCCTGCGGGGCCGGCTGCGCTACCAGCCGATCGACCCGCTGGTGATGGACCTGCTGGAGGGCCTTCGGCACAAGCTGGGTCAGCCGGTGTCGCTGGAGGACCTGGCCCGCTGGTCGGGCTTCTCGCCGCAGCACCTGAACCGCCTGTTCCAGAAGCACATCGGCGTCACGCCGCTGCAGTACCTGACGCGCCTGCGGATGGAGCACGCCGCCCAGCGGCTCCTGACCGGCCGGTCCACCGTGCGGGCCATCGCGCAGGAGGTCGGCTACGACGATCCCTACTACTTCAGCCGCCTGTTTCGGCGTCACTTCGGACGCAGCCCCGCCCAGTACCGCCAGGCGGCCGGCCAGCCCGCCGACCCCCCGCCCATCTAGCCATGTTCAGATTGTCCATCCCGGTGTTCAAGCCTTCCATGTCCGGCCCGGGGTGCCCTTTTTAGGATGCTTCCAGGGTGGGCCCGCGGAGTCGGGCCGCTGATTTTTAATCCCGACAAGACAGGAGCATCCGCGCATGATCGAGACTTTGACGCAAGCGCAGTGGGAGCAGTATGAGCGGGACGGCTACCTCAAGCTGGGCAAGCTGCTGGACGACCAGCAACTCCAAACGCTCCAGGACCGCATCGACGCGATCATGCTGGGCAAGGCCAAGGTCCAGTACGACCGCATGCTGATGCAGCTGGACAGCGAAACCGGCAAGTACGAGGACGCGGGCCAGCAGAGCAAGGGCTTCAAGGGCGCCACGCTCAACTACCGCAAGATCCAGGACCTGGAGTTCGACCCGGTGTTCCTGCGCTACATGCAGCAGCCGATCTTCCGCCACATCTGCGCCCGCGTGTATGGCCAGGATACGCCCGTCGACTGCTTCCGCGCCATGTTCATGAACAAGCCGGCCCAGAAAGGCACGTTCCTGCCCTGGCACCAGGACCGCTGGACGTCGCTCGACCGCGACCCGCTCATCACCGTCTGGACCGCGCTGGACCCCGCCACCATCGAGAACGGCTGCGTGCAGATCGTCCCCGGCAGCCATCGGCAGGGGCTGATCAACCCCGATCACCCCTCGGGCTTCCTCACGCCCGAGCAGACCAAGCAGCACTGCCCGCCGGAGAAGATCGTTTACCTGGAGCTGGAGCCCGGGGAGGTGGCGTTGCTGCACAACTGGCTGCTGCACGCCTCGGACATCAACCGCTCGCAGATCTCCCGCCGTGCGTTCAGCGTCTGCTACATGGACGGCCGCACGAAGGTGCTCCAAGGCGACGCCTCATTCTCGCGGATCTTCGGCAAAGGCGCCCTCGATCCCGAAGAGCTGGAGCAAACCCTGGCCGCCTGAGCCTTCACCTTGAGGAGCCCGAATCATGCTGACGTCATCGGGGCGATTGAGCGCCCCCGGCTTATCCATTGCGCCCCTGAAGCAGCGGACTGAAAGCACGGAAAGCCGCCGGGGCGCTCGCTGCAAGTGCCAGTCATGCCCTCGCCGGGGGGTATGCCCCACCCAGCAAGCCCCGCCCCCAGCGTCGTCAAGCGGGGGCTGTGACGCCGCCGCCGCGGCTTTATCATCACACGCCCAGCCGACGTAGGGCGCCAAGCCGACATAACAAGCCGACATAAGCAACCTTGACCGATCGGCGTATTACCGCGTGGCCTGTGAAGCGGGGGGGATGACCAGGGAGATGCCCGCGGGCATGCGGTCGGGGTTGCTGCCGATGCGGGCGCGGTTGGCCTGGTAGATGATGTACCACTTGGACGAGTCGCCGTAGAACCGCCGGGCGATGCTCGAAAGCGTGTCGCGTGGCTGAACGGTGTAGGAGCGGCCCTGCCCCGCCGAGGCGGCGCTGGCCAGGCGAGGCGTCTGGGCGGCGGGCTGGGCGGACGCAGCGGACGCCCCAGCAGCGGCGCCGGGCAGGCGGATGACCTGGCCCACGCGCAGGCGGGCTGGATCGATCGTCGGGTTGGCCTGGGCGATGTCCACCCACCGCCGCTCCGAGCCGTAGAGCTTTTGAGCGATGGAGCTGAAGGTGTCGCCCGCCTGGATGGTGTAGGTGGAGGCCGAAGCGGGCCGCGCCGCTGGGGGGCGGCTGGCAGGCGGGTTCATCGCCGTCGCGGAAGCAGCTCGCGGGGACCCGGCCGATGACGCGGACGTGGGCTGCGTCGCGGGCGCTGCCGCTGCCTGCATTGAAGAGCCGGTTCCCGCTGCACCCGCCGACTGCGGGCCGCTGCCCAGATTGCGAGCCGCCACCTGCTCTCCGACGGGAATGGTGGTCGTCATCTCATTACCCGCTGCGGAGGCGGACAGGCCCGCCCCAGGCTGATGCTGGCTGGCTGAGGCCGCCCCCCCTGCTGCCTGCGATCCCCCCGCTGCCTGCGATCCCCCCGCTGCCTGCGACCCTCCCGCCACAGCCGCCCCATTTCCGGGGGCACTTCCGGGGGTTCCGGGGGTTCCGGGGGTTCCGGGGGCGGGGGTGGACGGTTCCTCCGCCAAAGCGGAGCCCGCA
>DASVCG010000109.1:0-3153 GCA_036381755.1 Phycisphaeraceae bacterium
GCTGGGGGGCGGGTTAAGAGGTTTGGTGATCGATGGAGGGTTGGGGCAGCGGTCGGGGTGGCTTGCCGTCGCTGAGGCGGTCGTCCGCGGGGTTGAGCAGGCGGAGGGCCAGCTCGCGCTTGGCGTCGCCGGCGAGGTAGAGGGTCTGGGTAGGGAGCGCCAGCTCGATGCCGGCCTGGGCGTAGCGGCTAAGCAGCATGAGGTTCACCAGTTGGCAGTGGTCCAGGTAGGTGTAGAAGCCGCGCGAGGGGTCGCCCCCGAGCTGGTACCAGTAGTAGGCGCAGATGTTGAAGCTGTCGGCGTTGAGCTCGTTGAAGGCCACGCGTGGCGGGAGCTTGTCCATATCGAAGCCGCCCAGGCGGACCACTTCGGGGTCGTGGAGGATGTCGCGGAGGATCTGGACGGCCTCCTCGATCTTGTGGGGCGGGGTGGCGTAGGTGATGGTCACGTTCATCTGCCGGCGGATGCTGGGGCGGGCGGAGACGTTTTCCACCTGGCTGTCGATGATCTTCATGTTGGGGATGGTGAGCAGGGCGCCGGAGAGGAGGCGGAGGCGGGTGGAGCGGAAGCCGATTTCCTCGACGGTGCCGGCGTGATCCTGGAACTGGATGAAGTCGCCGACGGTGAAGGGCTTATCGAAGAAGATGGTGATCGAGCCGAAGAGATTTTTGACCGAGTCCTGGGCCGCCAGCGACACCGCCAGGCCGGCGATGCCCAGGCCGGCGAGCCAGCCGGTGATGTCGAGGCCGAAGATGTTCTGGGCCACCACGAGGGTGAAGACGATGAGGAGGAAGATGCGCAGGGTTTTGCGGATCAGCGGCGCGACCATGTCGTCGAGTCGGCTGCTGGTCTTCTCGGTGAGCCGGCGCAGGAGGATGTCGATGATCTCGACGAGGTTGTAGAGGAACCAGCCCAGGGCGGTGATGTAGAGGAACGCCTGGATGTTCTGGACGAACAGCCGAAGCGGCTCGGACAGGTGGATGAACAGGCGCAGGCCGGTGCCAGCGGCGAGGGTCAGCAGGGCCAGGCTCAGCGGGCTGGCCAGGTGGTCGAACAGAGCGCCGCGGGCCTCCCAATCCAGCCGTCGCAGGCGGTTGGCGGCGTTGCGCAGGATGCTTTGGGCGATCTTGCCTGCTAACAGCCCCAGGAAGATCATGCCTGCTAACGAACCCCATTGCCAGGCGCGTGTTTGGGTGAACGTCTGACCCAGGAGGCTGACCACATCATTCGCTGACTGGGTGTCGGGCAATTGCGGGGCGATGTGACGCGGGGGCAGGGGGGCCATGCTGGAGGCCAGGGTGGCGATGTTCGCCACGGTCTGGGCGGAGAATTGCCACACGCCCGGCTCGGTCTGCTCGAAGACGATCTGGCCTTGGGGCCACTGACCAAAAGGCTTGAGCTGCTCCCAGACCCACTCGTGGCCTTCGCGTGGGAAGAACACCCATTGCTGGAGGGCGTGGGCGGCGTCGGCGTCGGGCAGGTCGGAGCGCTCGACCATGCCGAGCTGGTCGATCACGGTTTTGAGCTGGCGGGCGGCGTCCCGGGCCCATTCCAGCTTGTCGGGCTGAGAGAGCTTTTGAGCGTCGGGCGGCAGGGCCAGCGTGGCCAGGGCTGCTTCCCAGGCCTGGTCGTCGTTTTGCTGGTGAACCTGGCCCATCGCTGCCAGGAAGGTGAACATCGCTTCGCGCGGGCTGCTCAGGTTGACGTGAATCGCCTGGGCGGGGGGTGGTGAGGCGGCGGGCGCGGTTTGCTGCGCCTGAGCGCTGCGGATGCAGAAGCTGCACGCGGTCAAAATGGTTACGCCAAGCCAAATGGTCCAACGCATCAAGCGTGCTCCTTTTGGGTGGGATGGTGTGGCGGCCGGCTCGGCTTGCTCTTGCTAAAAAAGGATCGGCGAAACCGACCTGAATGAGCCGGCGGAGCAGCCCCCCGGCCCCCGGAATCCCCGGCCCCCGGAATCCCCGGAAGACTTGCCCGGCCTCGGAATATCCCTCGACGTATCGCCTGGGATGTGTCCCGGAATATCCCCCCACTGTAACGGATGCTGATGTCAGGGCAACGCGGGCCCGGCTTGATGGAGGGTTAGATGGGCGTGTGGCGGGGCAGTGTTGGGTTAGGGAGGGAGGGGGTTATTGGCTAGCGATTGGGTGTCAGATGCGGTGGATGACGCGGACGTTGCGTCTGCCGTCGTCGTGCAGGAGGGAATGGCCGGTCAGGGCGTGCAGGAGCCGTTGGAGAAGGTTCAGCCCCGCTGCCAGGAGGGAGGCGACGATGAAGACCGCTGCGGCCACCAGGATGGCGGTCAGGATCAAGAGCACCAGCGGGCCGAGGATCACCAGCACGCCCGCGGCCAGGGCCAGTTGCCAGGCCCAGCTCGGCCGACGGTTGATCCGCTGGGCCCAGGGCCCCCAGGCGGATTGGCTCAGGATGTCGACTCGCCACATCGGCATGGACCTATCGTAGACCGATCGGAGGCGCGAAACAACCACTATTGGACATCAACGGCCCAGGCGGGCGGGCTTCACGCGATGCGTAGTCAGCGGCTTGACGCTCATCGCGCAGCGCCTGGCAGGCCAGCAAATCAGGGGCGCGGATCAAGGGAATGAATGGCAAAAGGGCTGATGGGCTGGGCTGTTCCCCTTCTTGCGCAAAACCCGTCCAAAACCCAAACAAATCTGATCGCAGCGTTCAAGTTCTTTTGTCGCGTTGAATTCACCGGCTTTATAGCGAGCGGGCTGGCGATGGAGGACGCGGGCGCGCGCACGGGGGCGTCGCGGCGGGCTCAGGTGAAGGCGGATGAGCGCCCCGCGGGCGGCAGGCGGAGGCGCTCGTCTCGGCCTCGCGCGAGAGCCGCAGCGCGGCGCGCTCCGCGGGGCTGGCGGCGCGCCCGGTCGCGCGCGTCGCCGAGAGCGAGGAGCGGGGCGAGGCGGCGCTCGTGCAGCGCACCCTGCGCTCAGGGCAGGTGGTGCGCCACCAGGGCCACCTGACAGTGCTCGGCGACGTCAACCCGGGCGCCGAGGTCATCGCGGGCGGGAGCGTCGTCGTCTGGGGGCGCGTGCGCGGCACCGTCCACGCCGGGGCGCTCGGCGACCGGAGCGCGCAGATCTGCGCGCTCGAGCTGGCGCCGACGCAGCTGCGCATCGCCGACCTGAT
>DASVCG010000110.1:0-5176 GCA_036381755.1 Phycisphaeraceae bacterium
CGCTGCTGGCGCGGAGCAGCACAGAATGGAAGTCGCGCATCGTCAGCATGGGGCTTAGCCGCAGCGTCGCAGCGGCGGCGATCTCCTCCAGGCCGCGGATGCGGTAGCGCAGCGTGGCGGCCTGGTGCTTCCAGTGCAGCAGCAGCTCGCGCTCGAATTCGATTTTGCCCCAGGCGTAGACCCACCGCACGCTCAGGCCGCGCTGGAACCGCTGGAGTCCCTGGTGGCCCATGGGCGAGAAGACCCGGCGTTCGCCGGCACGGAACATCAGCGAGGTGAAGTCCAGCGTCTGCGGCGCAGCGGCTGACTGGCTGTGGCGGAGGATGAGCTGCTCCCACATCTGGTTGAGCGTGACCACGCGGGCCACCGGGGGGCGCGTCGCGGCCACCAGCAGGCCGTGGTACCGCCGAGTGGGGCAGCCGACCGCGGTGCCCATGGCGTAGGCGCCCGTGCCGTTGGTCAGGAGCCACTCGCGCTCGAGCAGCGCCAGCGGATCGGACGCCGCCTCCAGGGTATGGGTGTGCCAATCGTCCGCGTAGGTCATCCGTTTCATCATAGTGTCAGGAGCGGGGCGGAGCGTAGGGGGTAGAGGGCAGGGGGCAGGCGTGGACAGATCGCCAAGGCGCCTCAACTATTGATCGCTTGTCATCGTCGTGATGGATCGTCTGTTCCGTTAGCGCAGGCGGATGGTCGCCAGGGCGGCAGCGGCGCACAAGGCGGTGATCAGCCACAGCCGCACCACCACCTGCTGCTCGGTCCAGCCCGAGAGGTGGAAGTGGTGGTGGATGGGCGCGCACTTGAAGATGCGCTTGCCGCCGGTGAGCTTGAAGCAGCCCACCTGGAGGATGACGCTGAGGGCTTCCAGGACGAACACCCCGCCGATGACCAGCAGGAGGAACTCCTGTCGGATGACCACCGCCAGGTAGCCGATGAGCCCGCCCAGGGGCAGCGAGCCCGAATCGCCCATGAAGACCTGCGCGGGCGAGCAGTTGAACCAGAGGAAGCCCAGGCAGGAGCCCACCATCGCCCCGGCGATGATCGCCAGCTCGTCGCTGAAGGGGATGTAGGGCACCAGGAGGTACTTGGCCAGGACGAACTCGCCGCGGTCGAACCCGGCGATGATGCACAGGACCATGAAGGCGAAGGCGACGATGCACATGACCCCGCTGGCCAGGCCGTCCATGCCGTCGGTGAGGTTCACCGCGTTGGAGGAGCCGGTGATGACGAGGATGGTCCAGAGCACGAAGGGCCAGGTGCTCAGCACGATCAGGTGAGGCGAGGGCACCCACTGGCCGTTCTCGTACACCCAGGTTTTGATGAAGGGCAGGGTCAGGCTGTGGCTCATCTGGAGGATCTCGGGGTACTCCAGCGTGAGCTTGTTGGCGCCCCAGTGGTGGATGAACAGGCCCAGGACCAGGGCCAGGCCCAGTTGGAACAGGAGTTTTTCAGCGGAGTAAAGCCCCTCGCGGCTGCCGGGCTTGCGGCGGGCGCTGGTGAGCTTGAGCCAGTCGTCGGCCAGGCCCAGCAGGAACAGCCACACCAGGCACACCAGGGCCATGATGACGTAGAAGCCCTCCTTGGGGCGGATGTCCGCCAGGAGGATCGTGGCCAGGAAGATCGCCCCGGCGATGAGCACGCCGCCCATCGTGGGCGTGTTGGCCTTCTGCTTCATGAGCTGGTTGAGGTCTTTGTGGTAGAACTCGGGGTTGTCGCCGATCTTCTGCTTGACGAGCCAGCGGATGGTCGGCCGGCCCAGCGCGACCACGAAGGCGAAGCTGAAGATGATGGACAGCACCGCGCGGAACTCGACGTAGCGGAACACGCGCAGCGGGCTGAGCCAGGCGCTGTTGTTGATCAGGTCGTAGAAGGCGTCGATCAGAACGTAAATCATGGGAGCATCAAGCCGCGAACCTTCGTGCGGTGCAAGCGATGGGGTGAGCGGGCTCCTGGTTTTACGCGGGGCCGGCCCGTCCCCAGCGGGCCTCCATCGCCGGGATCAGCCGTTCCAGGCGCATGCCGCGTGAGGCCTTGAGCAGGATCGTGTCGCCCGGCTGGGTCCAGGCGGCGACGCGGTCGGGCAGGTCGTCGCTCCAATCGGGCAGGGCCTGCACGCGGCCGGGAGGCCAGGCCTTGGCCAGCGTCTCGGCGGTGAACATGGAAAGCCGGCCGATGAGGATCGCCAGGTGCACCTGGCCCGTCAAGGCCGGGGAATCCGCTGCGTGGGCGGCGGGGTCGTCAGGATCGGGCTGGGGCGCGAAGCGGCTGAGGTA
This sequence comes from Phycisphaeraceae bacterium, assembly GCA_036381755.1. Classification (GTDB taxonomy): domain Bacteria; phylum Planctomycetota; class Phycisphaerae; order Phycisphaerales; family Phycisphaeraceae; genus DASVCG01. The sequence continues at coordinate 2,271 of DASVCG010000110.1, forward strand.
GCGGCCCAGGTCGCGGTGGGCGTCGGGGCCGAGCTGGCCCAGCTCGAACATGTCGCCCAGGATGGCGATGCGTCGCCTGCCGGGCATCTGGAGCAGTTGATCGATCGCGGCGCGGGCGGAGGAGGGGTTGGCGTTGTAGGCGTCGTGGATGAGGGTGACGCCGTGGCCCAGGGCGATGGGCTCCATGCGGCCGGGCATGGGCTTGGCGCGGGCCAGGGCCGCCAGCGCCGCTTCGTCGTCCACGTCCAGGAGGCGCGCCACCGCAAGGGCAGCGGCGGCGTTGAGGGCGTTGTGAGCACCCAAAAGCGGCAGGCGCACCTCCACCGCGGCGGGCGGCTTGCCGCTTCGGCGGACCTGGGCGGGGCCTTCGATGCCTGCTTCCGGATCGTGTGCCGGGCCGGTGAGGCGGAAAGTGATGCCCGTGGGGGTGGTTTGGACGGGCGATTCGATGCGCAGGTCGCAGCCCGCTGCGGTGCCAAAGCGCAGTAGGGTCACGCCATCGGGCACATCCAGCGGCACGGTGGGCGGCCACTGGCCCGGCTCGTCGCAGACCACAGCAGTGCCGCCTGGGCGCAGATGGGCCAGCAGCGAGGCTTCTTCCCGGGCGACGTTTTCAATCGTGCCGAAGAATTCGAGGTGCTCGTGGCCGATGCTGGTGATGACGCCGATGTCGGGCCGGGCGATCTGGGCTAAGGCAGCGATTTCGCCGGGGTGGTTGCTGCCGATCTCGACGACGACGAAGTCATCCTTCGCTGGGGCGGCCAGGAGCGTCAGCGGCACGCCCAGGTGGTTGTTGAAGCTTTTGGGGGACTGGGTGCCGCGGAGCCGGGCGGACAAGGCGGTGTGGATGAGGTTACGGGCTGTGGTCTTGCCGTTGGAGCCGGCGACGGCGATGACCCGGCAGCCCGAGGCCGCCAGCACGTCGCGCCACGCTTGCGCGAGCGTCTGCAAGGCGGCGATGGTGCTGGGGACGCGCAGCAGAGGCAGGGTGGGCGGGGCAGCGGGCGGTTTTTTCTCGACGATGGCCAGGGCGGCGCCGCGGTCGGCCGCGGCCTGGAGGAAGTTGTGGCCATCGAAGTTTGAGCCGGGGATGGCGAAGAAGGCCTGGCCCGGCTGGAGGGTGCGGGTGTCGATGCTCACGCCGCGCAGCACCTTGTGGGGCGATTGGGGCTCGGTGAGCCAGTCGCCCTGGAGGGTCTGGGCCAGGCAGGCGGGCGTCCAGAACGCCGCGGCGCTTAGCGAGGCAGGTGGCATGGCTGGGCGTGCTCCTGTCTCCACTGCTCAAGTGCCTTGGCGGCGTGGAGGCGGTCGTCGAAGGGCCGTTTGGTGGTTCCGATGATCTGGTAATCCTCGTGCCCCTTGCCTGCGAGCAGGACGGTGTCGCCCGGTTGGGCTTCGAGGATGCACCGCTGAATCGCCGCGGCGCGGTCGGGCTCGATGACGACGCGGGGCGGGGCGTCGGGCTGAGCGGGGCTATCGAGCATGTGGGGCGGGACGCCCTGGAGGATGTCGTCGATGATGGCGCGGGGGTCCTCGGTGCGTGGGTTGTCGGAGGTGATGTAGACGCGGTCGGCCAGTTGGCAGGCGACCTGCGCCATTTTGGGGCGTTTGGTTTTGTCGCGGTCGCCCCCGCAGCCAAAGAGGACGATGAGCCGGCTATGCGTCACCGGTCGCAGCGCCCGCAGCACGTTTTCCAGGGCGTCGTGGGTGTGGGCGTAGTCCACCAGCACCGCGGGCGGCGAGGGGCGGGCATCAGGGGGCGAGGGCGGAGGGGCGGAGACGGGTTCGAGCCTGCCGGGCACGGGCGGGCAGGAGGCCAGCGCTTCGGGCAGGTTGCGCATGATTTCGTCGCCGAGGAGGGCGTAGGCCGCGGCGACGGCCTGGAGGGCGTTGCTCACGTTGTGCCGGCCCACCAGTGGCAGCGTGGCCTCCAGCGACCCCCATGGGCCGGTGAGCTGTACGCGGCTGCCCTGGGCGGTGGCGGAGAGGATGTGGGCCTGGCAGGCGGGCTCGGTCGGCGGGTGATCCGCGGGGGCAGGGCTTGGCGTCAGCTTCGTCCAGAGCCGGCGCGACGCGGGGCCGGCGAACGCACTGGCCATGCGGGCGGCGTAGGGGTCTTGCGCGTTGAGGATGGCCCAGGCGGTGGGGGGCAGTTGGGCGAAGAGGATCGCTTTGGCGTCGGCGTAGGCGTCGAGGGTGTGGTGGTAGTCCAGGTGGTCGCCGGTGAGGTTGGTGAAGACCGCAGCGGCGAAGGCGAGGGCCTGGGTGCGGCCCTGGTGCAGGGCGTGGGAGGAGACTTCGACGGCGGCGGCGCGGCAGCCGGCCTGAACCATGTTCGCCAGCAGGCGGGATAGCTCGATGGCGCCGGGGGTGGTCAGTTGAGCCGGGCGCGGGCCCTGGGATGAGCCGTCGTCGATGCGTACGGTGCCGATAAGGCCGCAGGGCAGGCCGGCCTGGTTGAGCAGGTGCTGGATGAGGAAGGTGGTGGTGGTCTTGCCGTTGGTGCCCGTGACGCCGATGAGGCGCAGCTTGGCGCTGGGGTGGTCGAAGAATCGCTCCGCCAGGCGGCCGGCCAGGTGTTGATCGGCGGCTTTGCTGCGCACCCAGGCGGTGGAAGGGGGCAGGTCAGCGGGGGCGGGGTCGGGGGCGACGATGGCGACAGCGCCGCGGCAGATGGCGTCGCGGATGAATGATCGCCCGTCAGCGGTGGCGCCGCTGCGCGCGATGAACAGGCAGCCGGGCCTGGCCTGGCGTGAATCGTCGGTCAGGTCCTGCACGGGAGTCTGGCCTGAGCCGCGCTCCAAGACCAGCCCCAACCCCTGGATCAGCGGGTTGAGTTGCATCGAACGCCCACCTGTTGCCGGCAAGCGCCGGGGGGAGGTTCCGCGCGTGCGGAATCCCGCCGG
>DASVCG010000111.1:0-9613 GCA_036381755.1 Phycisphaeraceae bacterium
ATCAGGTCGATGTGCAGCTCGACGCGGCCCTTGTGGCGCACCAGGCGGATGGCGCTCGAATTCTTGAAGGGGTACCAGTGCTCGTCCGATTCAGCGTACCACGCCAGGCCGCGGTCGTACCCGCCCAGCCAGAGGAAGGGCGAGAAGCCGTAGCGGTACACCTCGCCCTGGCCATCGGGCACCGCCTGCGACACCGCGGTGAGCTGCTGGCTCATGGTGAGGTTCCACGCGGAGGCGTGCTGGAGGAAGCGCGCCTCCTGTTCGCGCAGCGGGATCACCAGCGAGAGCCGCTGCACCTGCACCGGCTCCGGGCCTTTCAAGTGAAGATCGAATCGGCTGAAGCCGTCGTACTCGTACAGCCCCTCCATCAGCGCGGTCACTTCGCCGTGTTGAGCCTGGGCGGTGTAGCGGACCTGGCCCTTGTGCCTGGCTGCAAGGTTGACCTGTGCTGGGCGCAGCGGATCGGTCTGATTCGCCAGTTGCAGCTCCAGCCTTGCCGGCTCAGCCAGCAGCGGCTCGCCCATCGCCACCACCTGGCGCGGCAGGGCCCAGTCGCCAAGCTGATACGACCGGCCCCACACTTTGACTTCGCTTTCGCTGGCCTCCACCGGCTGCCACGGCGCCAGCACGGTGTCCGGGTCCAGCGCCTCCATCGCCACCGGCTCAGCCAGCCACGCCGGCGTCTGCGACGGGTCAAGCGGGGGATACAGGGCCTCCACCGCTTGCTGCATCGCTGAAGCCTCGGCCTGCGTCTGGCTTGCTGATTCGCTTTGAGGCTGATAGCCGCCTTCGTACTCGTAGGCTTCTGCCTGAGCACGATCTTTCCATTGTGCAGGCTCTGCGTGGAACGCCCGCACCGACACGCGGAACGAATGCTTCACGCCCGGCTCAAGCGTGATGTTCGACCAGGGCTGGTAGTACTGCTTGTGATAGGCCTTCAGGTCCCAGATGGCGTGGCGGATCCCCTGGCCGCGGGGCAGGTCCGGCGGAAACTCGGTGAGGATCACCGCCTGGGACTTGGGCTCCCACAACGCGAGCCATCGCACGTCGGCTTTCAGTTCCCAGCCTTCGTTGTCGAAGCTTCCTTCCAGCACCTGGCCATCCAGCGTGCGGGCTAGCCACTGCGTGGTCGTGCTCGACCAGGGATACATGAACGCGTAGCTGGTCATGATGAACGTCGGCTGGGCCGCTTCGACCTCGTGCGACTCGATCAGCCGATCGCTGTCAAGCTGGTAGCGCGTGGTCAGCAGGATCGTGTTCAGACGCGACCGCTTGATGAACTCGAACCGCTCCCCGCGGATCTGTGCGGGGTAGGGCGGCGCAACGGGCTTGCCGTTCACGAGCAGTTGCACGTCGTCTACCTGCTCCTGGCCCCCTTCGCGGTGGCCGCTGCCGATGAATTTGGCTTCGCCTGCGTGATAGACGAACCCGTAGTTGCCGTTGGGCTGCCCCAGCAGGTGCTCCTTCAGCCAGATCGAATCGACGGTATACGCGCGGCTGGGGTTGATCCTCACCGACAGCCCCGGCGTGGCCAGCTTGAAAGGCTTGGCGTCCGCGGGCGGCTCATCGGCGAGCCCGGCCAACGGCAAGGCCATCGCTGTTGCCAGGGTTGCCAGGCATACTGACCACAGGCTTTTCCAATTCATAAGCAGCATGTCCAAAGCGGGCTCCTGGTCTGTTGTCAAAACTCCAAGCAAGGCCCGAAACAGGCCGCAGCCGATCGCGGGTTCGCTTGTCACGCCCCGATTCGGCTTCCCTGACGCCAGCCCGACCACGCTTCCTAGCAGGCCAAGCGGAATCGGGGCGATCAGGCGCGCAACACTCGCGCGGAGGGATGCCTGCGTCTGCAATGGCTCCCATCGGCAAGGCGCTAGGGTTGCTGCGCAGCGATCAATCCTGGCTGCTGCGCCACCCGCGGCCAGCGGCGCCCACCATCAAGCCGACCGCGCCCACCGCAGCGGCGGAGCTGGGCTCGGGCACGGCATCGCTGGTCACCGTGAGGTTGTCCAGCAGCGTCAGCGAGGTGGTCCCCTGCGGGCTCAGCACCACCCGCAGGTCGTCGCCTGCGATGACGTTGGTGCTGGCGTTGATGCCCTGAACGTTGATGGTGGGGTCGGACTGGCCCGCTGGGGTCACGCTCAGGTCGTACACGAAGTGGCCGACCTGGGCGTCGTAGCGGATCACCAGCTTGTAGTGGTTCCAGGCGTCCTGGTCAGCGGTTTGCTGGGTGTTGGTGGATGTGCCGGTGGTGCCGGTGTAGGCCTTGTAGCCCACGCTGCCGCTGCCGCTGAGGCTCAGGTACGCCGCGTCGCCGCGGTTGACGGCCTTGATGTTGTCCACGATCAGGATGAAGCCGGTGTTGTCCGCGTCGCCGACCTTGTCGGGCTGATAAAGGTCGAACGAGACGGTGACCACGGTGTCGGCGCTGAGCGAGATGTCCGGCGAGGTGTTGGCCGAGATGGTGGCGATCGTGCCGGTGCGTTTCACCTCGAGCACCTGGTTTTCCGCGTCGGTCGGGTCGGTGATGACGGTGTAGGTCGTCTCGGTGGAGGAGCCGCTGATGTGCCAGGGCGCGTTGTCCGAAGGCAGCGGTGCCGTCGGCCGATTGTCGAAGTTCTCGTTCAGATGGACGGTCGGCGATGCCTGCGCCATGCCGCCTGTTAGCAGCAGAATCAGGCCCGTGCTGAGGATTCGGATCGAAAACCGCATCATGTTTCTCCTTTCCTGAATGCTCCATAGAGGTTGATGAAGCCGATGGGCGGTATCGGATGATCTCTTTCTCATTTGGCCTTGAACACGTCGGGGGTGAGGTCATCCATGCGGATGGTGCCGGCGTTGCCCGCGACGTAGAGCAGGTTGACGCCGGCGCCCTTGACATGGACCTGTTCAAGATGAGTGGGGTAGTTGGTGGCGCTGAACCAGTAGGTGCAGCGGGAGCCGGTGTAGGGGGTGCTTTGTCCTCCGGCGTCGCTGACCATGCCGACTTGCGTGGGGCGGCGGATCTCCGCGAGGCGCCAGTAGGGGTGGGCGAAGGCGGGCGGTGTGGTGGAGTTCGTGGCGTTGCCCACGTTCATGTTCCACGCGTAGTTGCCATGCCACTCCACGCCGCCGCCGGGGAACCTATCCGAGCCGCCCCATCGCCGCTCGTTGCTGGGGCAGACCAGCACGGTTTGATCGCGGTCCACGTCGCTGACCTTGATCATGCTGAACCAGCGGGCGTAGCGGGGATTGACGGTGTCGTCGTAAGAGGTGGGCAGCGTGTTGTCGTTCTCGGAGGCGTAAAGATGCACGGCGATGCCTATTTGGTGGAGGTTCGAGAGGCAAGCGGTGGTGCGGGCCGCGTCGCGGGCTCCGTTCAGGGCCGGCAGGAGGATGGAAATCAGCAGAGCAATGATGCTCACGACCACCAATAACTCGATGAGCGTAAAGCCCATGGAAGCTCTTGACGGCGAAGCGGGCCCATTCATTCGCTGGCGGAGTCGTCTTGCCATAGGACCTGATTCTCCTCGGGAAGCGTGGTGCTTCCGCCAATGAAGGGCAGCGGCAAGAAAAGGCCGGGCACTGATGAGCCCGGATGCTCCAGGCGATGCCGCAGCATCTGAACCAGCGCGGAGCTGATTTCAGGCAGCGGCTGATGGCAGCGCGTCAGCATCGGCTGGGCTGAGCCCGACAGGTCGTAGCCCGTGCCGCCCACCACGCTGACCTGCTCGGGCACCTTCAGGCCGTGCTCGTTCAGCACGTCCAGCACGCCCAGCGCCAGAAAGTCGCCGGCGCAGTACACCGCGTCCGGCGGGGGCTGGCTCGCCAGCACGCGCCGCATCGCCTGGGCCCCGTCTTCCACGGAGGGGCCCGCGGTCGACTCGATCCAAATCGCGCAGCCCGCCCCCAGGGCTGAGCCCAGCCCCACGGTCAAACCCGAGAGCCGCAGCTGGCTCGAAACGGACCGCTCCAGCGATCCGCTGACCAGGTAAAGCACGCGCGATCGGCCGCTGGCGCGCCAGGCCTGGCCCAGCCTGCGGCTGGCCTGAAAATAGTCTGAGGAGACAAAGTCGGTCGTCGAGGACACCGACGGCGGGTTCAGGCATACCACCGGCCGGCCCGCCTCGGCATAGCTGGCCAGGATCCGCTGCATCCGGGGATGCGGGAACAGGATCAGCCCGTCGATGTGGTCGCGCTGATGAATGACCTGCTCGAGCATGCGATCATCATCGTTGTCGCGCGCCAGCGGCAGCACCATCGCTGGCGGGTCCAGCGAGGCTGCCGCGTCCAGAATCCCCCCGTAAAGCAGGCTGTTCCACAGCGACGCGGCGCTGCCTTGCGGGAGCCTGGGGATGCTCATGCCGATGCGCCATGCTCCGCCTGGGGATTGGGCGGCAGACTCCGGCATCAGGAACGTTCCGTCGCCGACGCGCGTCCGCAGCAGGCCGCGCTTGGAAAACTCGCGGTAAACCGTGGCGACGGTCCGCGGGCTCACGTCCAGCTCCTGGGCCAGTTGCCTGGCGGAAGGCAGGCGCTGATGCGGCTTGCCGCGGAGCTTGGCTGCCTGGGAAGCAAGGAATTGCTCCACCCGCTGGGCGGGCCGCAGCTTCTGGATGTCGGTGCTCATGGACATGGCCAGCCTCGGCGATTCAACCGCCAGGATAACACGATGCTTTTATTGCTGCAACTTTTTTTCATAAATGTTGCCTATTAGGCGGTTCGCGCGCTCTGCGGCTGGTCGGTCATGCGGGGGCGGATCTGCTCGTCGCGCTGAGGCGCACCCGCGTCGAGAAGAGTGCGGACCATGCGTCGGATGCTGATTCGGCCGCTGCCTTGACCCCTAGAAGGGCGATCATCATAATTGTGCGACCATTGGCAGGGCCGGGTCTTGGCTTGGTTATGCAATAATGATGTAAAAAATATGCATTTTCGGCCCGGCATGAGGAGATGGCGATGGCGAATTCTTCATCGCAGGCGGATCTCGTGAAGCAGGCGGCCTCGGATGGGCAGAAGCGCACGCTGAGCGTGGCGGTGATCGGTGCCGGCGCGGTGTCGCAGCGGCACGCCGCGGCCCTGGCGGAGGGTCCCCGCGTGCGGCTGGCCTGCGTGTGCGATCCGCGCGAGGAGGCCGGCAGTCCGCTGGCGGCCAAGCACGGTGTGCCGTGGGTGAGCGAGGCCCAGACCGTGCTGGCTGACAATGAGGTCGACGCTGTCTATCTGTGTGTGCCTCACCACCTGCACTATGAAATGGCCTTGCAGGCGCTGGCAGCGGGCAAGCACGTGTTCATCGAAAAGCCCATGGCCAACACGGTCGAGCAGTGCGACGCGATCATCCAGGCGGCGCAGCAGGCCGGCTGCGCTGTGGTCGTCGGGCATCAGTACCGCTTCCTGCCGCTGTGCACGAAGCTCAAGGAATTGATTCAGAGCGGCGCCGTCGGGCAGGTCGTCGCGGTGGTGGACCGCATTGTTTTCGACTACCGTGTGGAGCAGCGGCCCAAGTGGTTCCTCCGGACTGAAACGGCGGGCGGCGGGGTGATGATGAACACGACCGTGCACCAGATCGACCGGGTGTGCTGGTTGCTGGACGCTCTGCCGCAGGCCGTCGATGCCAGCATCGGGCGGCACTTCGCCGGCTACGACATCGACAGCCACGTCAGCGCGCTGTGGCGCATGCCGGAGAACCGGAGCGTGCATCTGGTGTGCATGGCTTATCCCAGCCGACCCGAAAACTCGGTCGAGGTGATCGGCACGACCGGCCAGATTCGCATCGACTTCGTCACACGCACCCTGACGCTTGCGCGGGGCGGTGAGCCGGAGCTGGAGCTTGAGCTGCACGATCCCACCCTGGCCGCTGGCCGGATGGTGGATCAGTTGGTTGCGGCGGCGTTCGACGGCCAGACACCGCAGACCGACGCGGCCTGGGGCCGGCAGGTGGTCCGCCTGGCCATGGTTCACTACGAGTCGGCCCAGCGGGGCCAGCCTGTTGAGATTTCCTGATTCCGCCAACTGCGCCGCTGGAGCGGTCGCGGGGCGATTTTTCTTGAAGGGATCGGCATGAGCGTCAGCATCGGCATGATCGGGCTGGACACATCGCACGTGAAGGCGTTCACCTCGCTGCTCAACGATCCGTCGCACGAGCATCACGTGCCCGGCGGGCGGGTGACGGTGGCATATCCGGGCGGCTCGCCCGACTTCAAGCTCAGCATCGACCGCGTGGCGGGCTACACCGCGGAGCTGCGCGACACCTACGGCGTGCGGATCGTCGACCGCATCGAGGAGGTCGCGGAAGCGGCTGACGTGATCTTCATCGAGTCCGTCGACGGCCGGGTGCACGCCCAGCAGTTCGCCAGCGTCGCGCCCTTCGGCAAGCCCGTGTTCATCGACAAACCCTTCACCACCTCGCTGGCTGATGCGAAGCGCATCGCGGATCTGGCGCAGCAGCACGGCGTGACGCTGATGAGCTGCTCGGCGCTGCGTTTTTGCGATGAATTGCAGGCGGCGCTGGCCCAAGGTCAGGACGACATCGTCGGCTGCGACGTTTATGGCCCGATGGCGGAGGAGCCCACGCAGCCGGGGCTGTTCTGGTACGGCATCCACACCGTGGAGATGATCGTGGCGGCGATGGGCGTGGGCTGCACGCGGGTGTGGGCGGTGCGCAACGACCAGCACGACCTGATCACGATGCAATGGGCTGACGGCCGGGTGGCGTCGCTGCACGGGCTGCGCGGCGGGCACAGCCGCTTTGGCATGGTGCTGCACCGCAAAGCGGGGCCGGTTCACGTCAACGGCTCCGCGGGCCGCCCTTACTATGCCAACCTGCTCCGCGCCGCGATGGAGAGCCTGCCCCACGGCCGCAGCGCTGTGCCGCTGGAGCAGACGCTCCACATCGTGCAGATCATCGAAGCCGCCAACGCGGCCAGGCAGTCGGGCGAGCCCCAATCCATCAGCGAGATTGGCTTGAAGTCCGCGAAAGCGGCCTCGTCGGCGTGAGAAAAAGTTTCGCGCATCACACGAGCCGCGGCATCGTGCGGGCTGCGCGTCGCGCAAGCTGGCGAGTAGGCGTTGCGGTCAATGCGTTCAATCCGCGCCGCCTCGCTCTTCCAGCTCCACCTTCAGCGACAGGAAGTTCATCAGGTCTTTGAGGCTCACCACGCCCACCAGGCGGCCGTCCTCGACCACCATCAGCCGGGATTTCTGGTTCTGCTGCATGCGGGCCAGGGCGTCCATGGCGTCGCGGTTGGCCTCGATGGAGTTGGCCGGGTTGCAGGTCTGCACCAGGTCGCCCACGCGAGACTGAGACCATTGCTGGCGCGGCAGGCCCTTGATCTGGTTCAGCGTCAGGCAGCCCAGCAGCCGGCCGTCCTGCACCACCGGCCAGAGCTTGTAGTGGTAGCGGTAGATGTAATCGTCCACGAGGCGGTCGATGGTCAGGTCGGGCGCGACGGTGATGGGGTGCTCGTTCATGAACCGCCGAACGGGTTCGCCCTCCAGCGCCTGGCGGACCAGCAGCCGCTGGTACGACGCCTGTGCTGCGCCGCGCAGGAACATGCCGATGAGGAACCACCACATCGCGCCCAGGAAGTTGCCCATGAACAGCCACAGCACCGCCAGGCCCATCAGGAACAGGCCGAAGCCCGAGCCCAGTTGGGCGGTGATGCGTGTGGCCGGCTCGAGCTTCCCGCCGAAATGCCAGATGACCGACCGCAGCACGCGCCCGCCGTCGAGGGGAAACGCCGGGATGAGGTTGAACGCCACCAGCAGGAAGTTGATGAAGCTCAGGTAGCCCAGCACCGCGGTGACCGCCAGGGGCAGGACGCCCTGGCCCAGCAGCCAGACCAGGCCGCAGGCGGCGCCGATGAGGACGCTGGCGATGGGGCCGGCGATGGCCATGAAGAACTCGGACTTGGCGGAGGGGGGTTCGTCGCTCATCTCCGCCACCCCGCCGAAGATGAACAGCGTGATCCCGCGCATGGGCAGGCCGAACCACTCAGCCACCTTGCTGTGCGCCAGCTCGTGCAGGACGATCGACAGGAACAGCCCCAGCGCTCCGGCGACGCCCATCAGCCACCGCGTGCCCGCCTGGTCTCGCAGGGTGGGATAAAGCTGCGGGTTGCCGAACCAACCCTCCGCCAGCGACCAGGTGATGAGGATGGCGATGACAAACCAGCTCAGATCGACATAAACGGGAAACCCAAAGAGCTTGAAGAGGTAGAAGCGTCGCCCGAACATGGCGGTGACCCTCCCATCAACTTTAGGATCCGGCGAAGCCAAGACAAGGGGACGGGAGCCGGCATCAATTGAGGGGGCCGGGGAGCGCAGGCAGCAGTTCCGGGGGGGCCCGAGGGGGGGCTGTTTCCTGGGGTGGGTACGTCGGTCAGCGCGCCACGGCGTGCCGATGGGCCACGCGATGACACACGGTGCGCAGCGCCTCGCAGGCGTCGCGCACGTCCTGGACGGTGAGGAAGGGGCCCAGGCTCAGCCGCGTCGTGCCCCCCAGGGCATGCGTGCCGATGGTCTTGTGCGCCAGGGGGGCGCAGTGGACGCCCGCGCGGGTGAGGATGCCGAACTCCTTCTCAAGGATGTCCGCCAGGGCCTGGGGGCCTTCGAACCCCTCGATGCGGACGCTGAAGACGCCGCAGCGGTGCTCGACGCCCTGGGGGCCGTAGTAGGTCAGGCCGGGCGTGTCGTCCTGGAGGCCCTCGATCATGGCAGCGGTCAGCTCCTGCTCGTGGCGCCAGAGCTGGTCCACGCCGCGGTCGAGGATCCACCGCACGCCTTCGGAGAGGCCGATGATGCCGATGGCGTTGTGGCTGCCTGGCTCGAAGCGGTCGGGCATGAAGTCGGGCTGAAGGTCCTGCTCGCTGATGGAGCCGGTGCCGCCTTCGCGGACGGTGCGCATGCGTTTTTCGATGCCGGGGCGGATGTAAAGCCCGCCGGTGCCCAGCGGCCCCAGGAGGCCCTTGTGGCCGGGGAAGGCCAGGAGGTCGATGCAGTCGCGTTGCACGTCCACGGGCACGTGGCCCAGGGTCTGGGCGGCGTCGACCAGCAGGGGGATGTCGTGCTCGCGGGCGATGCGGCCGATGGCGGCGATCGGTTGTAGGGTGCCCGTGACATTGGAGCCGTGCACCACCGCGATCAGCCGCGTGTCGGGGCGGATGGCCCGGCGGATGTCGTCCGGGTCAACCAGGCCGGTTTGCGGGTCGCAGGGCACGCGCGTCTGCTCAAGCTCGTTCAGGTTCGCCAGCGCGTTGAACGGCCGAAGGATCGAGTTGTGGTCGAGCCAGGTGGTGATGGCGTGATCGCCCGGGCGAAGCAGGCCGCGGATGCCCAGGTTCAGCGCGTCGGTGGTGTTGAGCGTGAAGATGACGTGGTCGGGGTTCTCGCCGTTGATGAGCTGGTTGATCCGCTGACGGCACAGGCGCATCAGCCGGCCGGCCTCCTGGGCTTCCGCGTAGGCCCCACGGCCGGGGCTGGCGCCCAGTTGCGTGGCGTAATGCGTCATCGCCTCCAGCACCCCCGGCGGCTTGGGGAAGCTGGTGGCGGCGTTGTCCATGTAAACGCGCTTGGGCACGACTACCCCCTGCTGGCGAACCATTCTAGAGCTTCAGGCGCAGCCTTAGCAACTTTTGCGGCA